>CAYZUF010000075.1:0-7237 GCA_964481645.1 uncultured Thermotogae bacterium | reverse complement strand
AGTCAGCAAAATTCATTGGCTTGATTGGAGCTGGCTTCTGGTGAGAGTTTGGGCCAACGGAGGAAGCATGGAATCCCGTTATCTAATAATAACTTATAAGGTATTGCCCGTTATCTTCTTGATTTTGGGGGGCAAGATACTGGATCAATTTGATTTTTTATCGCAGAAGACGATGGACGGGATAAAAGACATAGTGGTAAATATCGGCTTACCCGCCCTTCTCTTTACCGCATTCTCCTCGGTTAAGTTTCAACCCAAGTACCTGGCTGTCTTCGTCCTGATGTTCGGACTCTGCGCCGGACTATTCTTTCTGGGGAAAGTTATCGCCAGGATCTTCTCCATCGAATCCCGGATCTTCCCCTTCTTAATGACTGGTTTCGAGGCCGGCATGATCGGTTACCCGATTTTCCAGGCAACTTTCGGGAAGCCAGAATTGTTCAAGTTTGCCATCGTCGACTTCGGCCATGTAACTTTCGTCTTTCTCGTCTTCGTTCCCCTCCTAATCAGGATGGCTCAGGAGGAAGGTGAAAAAGGTTCCCCTGTATTGATGTTTTTAAAGTCCCCTCCGGTAATCGGGATACTGTTCGGTTTATTGTTCGGGACTTTGGGGGTCTTCGAGGGAGTCTCGGAGGGGGAATTTGCCAATGTAGTTTTGACCACCTTTAATTATCTGGGGGGCCTGGTCGTGCCCCTTATTTGTCTGGTAATCGGTTACGAGCTCCAGTTTAATCCCAAGGGGCTAAAGAAAGCAATACTGACCACGGCCGTTAGGCTCGTAATCGCTGTAGTTTTGGGCCTTTCTTTAGGGGAATTGATATTTAGCGGTCTCCTGGGTTTCGGGCACAAATTCGTGCTGGCTTTCGTTACCATACTGGTACTGCCCCCGCCATTCGTTACCCCGGTCTTTCTGACACCACGGGACGAGGAAGAAAAACAGTTCGTCCTCAACACGCTGTCAGTTCATACGGTGGGGACGCTGCTGGTCTATATCCCCCTGATTATTTACATGTAGCCTATATCTCGGCTATCCGGGGGCGTCTAATAACTTTGTCCTCTTTTTCCACTTCCCAGACCGGCCAGGATTCTCCCGGCTCCGAGATTGGGCTAACCCCCGTTCGGTCCGCCAAAATAGTATCTTCCGTCTTTGCTCCGTTTACAGAAGGGTTCCATGTAAAGGCCTGATTGTTCCTGACCTCCTGTTTGGTTTCCGGGGTTACCAGAAATTCCCTCTCCCGGTACCCGGTCGGACCCCCCTGGTGATGTAATTCCGGTTGTTCGGGGTAATCGTGGGCTGAGTAGACTTCCTTCATCCTGTCCAGAACTTCGTTGAGCGGCTTGCCCACCTTCGTATTGATCACCGCCTCGGCTTCGACCTCGGCGCAAACCCGTTGTTTCTTTGATAGCTCTTTCTCGACCGGGTCAAAACTTACGGATCGAGTGAGGTTGACGTACTGGCCCCTTCGTTCGGCACAGACCACCACCATTACGTAGCTCCTCGCCTTCTTGCCTTTGGGGATCGGATGCCGATAGTTCATCCCTCGTTCGTCCGAACCGACGAGGACTAGAGCGGGGTTGATTCCGTGTTTCTTGATCCCGGCGGCCAGTCGAGCGGAAATCTCGTATTCAGTTTCTCCCTTCTCGATCGTGAAGCAGAAGTTCTCGACGATCTCGGTCACTTCCTTCCCCAGCTGCCTGTACCTCGGTATTTCTTCCTCGGTCAGTTCGTACCTCAACTCCTCAAAGTCCCCGGGAAGGACCGAAAAGCCGAGTCCCGAAGTATCGGTTCTGATCCTTTTCGGGTCCAACGAGAGCCCCTTGACCACTTCTACCAGATCCCCCTCGTACCAGTCGTATTCGACCTCGGTCTCCCCCAGGCCTATATCCTCTTCGGCCCGTAACCGGGGCATCTCTATCCTGGAGCCCAGGAGGTATACCCGGTCTTCGGTAACCAAAAGATGGGAATTGCCGTCTCTAGTTCCGTCCTCAACGTGGTTATCGGCCCCCGCGGTTAACCAGGCAAAGTTGTACCTTTTCCCGAGAAGAATCCCGGTAAACGGCTGTTCGCTCAAATAAGCCCTTACCCTGTTTAGCTTCTTTTCTCTTTCGGAATCCATAGAATCTCCTAACCCTCAGCCCTCGTGGAGATGGACCTTCCAGCCGAGGTACTTGGTTAGCGCTTCCTCGATACTTGCCCCGACCCGCTTCTTGGTGGCTGCCACGTGGTGCTCGAATCCGTTGTTCGTAATATAACGCATCAATTTCTGGAGGCCTTCGATTCGAGCCACTCCGTATCCGCCAAAGGTATCCAGTTTGTCATCCGTGTATTCTCCCTCAGCGACGTACGAATGAATCTCGCCCTCTGTGTCCGCGGTGGATAGTCGGAAGAAGGTGGCCGGTCCCGGGGCTATCCTTCCGGCCAGGGTCCCATAGCAGTTATTCTTGCCCAGGTCGTCCGCCAGAATCTCCTGGTAACCCATTTCCGGCTCTTCCAAAAAGCTGGCCGGGAAGTTACTGCAGTGGAAAGTAACCAGCTTGTCTTCTTGATTGCCGTAATTGTTGTTGAAATCGGTGAGGGCCGCGGGCTTCTTGGATGCTAGTTCCAGTATGTACATCCCCAGAGCCCCCATTACGTCTACCTCGCAGGCGCTGGGAAATAATTCCTCGCTCATCATGCTCATCGCCGTGCACGGGACTACCCCATAATATTCTTCAATAGCCGACCAGCACTGGATTGCGGTGGCATCTAAGTTTTTGTCCTCCACCCAGCTCTCCAGGACCCATTTTAGCTTCGCAATCTTTACCAGTGAGTCCCGGGGAACCTGGTCCGTTGGGAGGTATGCCCTGATTTTTTCAAGGCTGGTTTCAACCTCCGAAGCGGACTCGTCCAAGGCCCGTGCCTGCCCAAGGATTTCGGATAGGTCTATTGGCTCTACGCTGACCCCGTTTCGTTCCAGGATCTTCTCGCTGTAACGGACGGTATTGAAGGGGGCGGTTCGGGCTCCAATCGAGCCCAGGCGGGCACCTCTGACCCCGCTCACTATGCGGCAGATCCCGGCAAATTTACCTATTTCCTTGGCAAAAGCATCGGAACCTGGATCCAGGACGTGTTTCTGGGTGGTAGTAAACGGAATTCCGTACTGTGTCAGGTTATTGCAGGCGGACATCTTGCCACAGAAGGAATCTCGTCTGCTGTCGATGTCCATCTTGCCGAGTTCGTCGGGGAAGGCGTGGACCAAAACGGGTACGTCTAGGTTCGAGGACCTGATCGCTTCCCCGATTGCTTTTTCCTCCCCAAAGTTGGGCAGTGTTACTATAACCCCGTCTATCCGGTCTTGCTCTTTATCGAGCAACCTGGCACATTTTTCCGCGTCGTCTCGCGTTCTTACCGCTCCGTATTCCGTATCCTCTTCGTCCAGAACGACCGTCCCGTAACCCAGCTCCTCCAGCCGATCGAGTATCTGCCTTCTCCCTTCTTCGACCAGTTCACTCGGAAAAAAGCCTCTGTTACCAACAACTACGGCGAAAGTAACCTCCAAATCTTTCTCTTCTCTCATCATCCCTCCTCTGCCAATTCTGCCAGTTCGTGCATGACCGATTTGCTGCCTTCGTAAAGTTTGAGGTAAAGTTCGTAGTATTTGTCGTAGACCTCTTTATT
The DNA here is from genome assembly GCA_964481645.1 of uncultured Thermotogae bacterium. Taxonomy (GTDB): domain Bacteria; phylum Bipolaricaulota; class Bipolaricaulia; order M55B111; family M55B111; genus JAGXLP01. The sequence continues at coordinate 3,582 of CAYZUF010000075.1, read as the reverse complement.
CTTCTCGTTGGGAGTTATCACTCTATCTCTGGTAATCCAGTCTTCTATCTGAGAATAACCCTCGTAAACTCCGGTGGCCACCCCGGCAAGCAGTGCGTCCCCGAGAGGAGCTCCTACTCCGCCGGAGGGGATTATAAGCTCCCTGCCCGTGACATCGGCGATAATTTCCGTCCACAGGTCGGATTTGGAGACTCCGCCCACCACGCTGGTCTCTTCTTTCAGTGGAATTCCGACCTCCTTTCCAATCTCTATATTGTGCCGTAGACTGTAAGCCGCGGCCTCAAGCAGGGCCCGAAATAGGTGGGATTTGGTGTGATAGAGGGATAATCCGACAAAGGTCCCACTGGCCTTGGGGTCCCAGATTGGGGATCGCTCGCCCTTGAAATAGGGCAACGCCAGCAGCCCGTCGGAACCCGGTGGGATCCCTGTTGCCTCCATGTCGAGGATCTGGAAAGGGTCCAGACCGGTTTTGTCGGCCATCTCCTCCTCCACGGTCCCGAACTGGTCCTTGAACCAGCTGGCCAGCGCCCCGGCTGTAGCGGATCCGCCCCAGGTATAGATCTTTTTTTCGGAGTTGGCCACGTGGGGCATGGAGACAAGTTTCTGAGTGAGCCCTTCCCCCTCGTGGATGATTCCCCAGCAGGTGGAAGTCCCCATCATGGCCACGTTGTCCCCTTCGGCAAAAGCACCCGCGCTCAGGGCGGCCATTGGGGCATCTATCCCTCCGGCTACTACCGGAGTTCCTTCGGCTAACCCCGTCTTCTCCGCAGCCGAGGCAGTGACTTCACCGATTACCTGATCCGAGGGCACCAATTTCTCCGGCATGAGATCGATCGGAATACCCAGCATCTCCCCGGCCTCTTCTGACCAGGATAGCTCGTGGAGGTTAAATACTCCACCCACGTTACCGGCGGATGAGTAATCTACGGCAAGCTCACCGGTTAGTTTGTACTCGAGGTAGCTGGATGGGGGCACGAAGGTCTCCGTCTCCTCCCAGATTTCCGGTTTGTTGTTCTTCAACCAGAGCATCTTGGTGTAGCCGTAGTAGGAGTCGACGTAGTTCCCGGTTATCTCGAATAGACGATCCAGGTCGATATTATTTTTGACCCAGTTCACCTCGTCCGTTGCTCTCCTGTCCATCCAGATCAGACAGGGATGTACCGGTTGCACCTCCTGATTCACGGGGATACCCGAACCTCCGTAAAGTCCGCTGATCGCTATACCCGCTATTCTTTCCGGATCCACGTCCCCATTTTCTACCGCTTCTTTGATGGATTTGTAAGTGGCTTCTTCCCAGACGGCAGGCCACTGCTGGGCCCAGGAGGGGCGAGGCTGATCGGGAGAGTAAAAGGACGATCCGGAACCCACTACCTCTCCGGCCGAGTTTACCACCACCGTTTTGGTCCCTTGAGTTCCTATGTCGGTGCCCACTAGGTATTTTTCTGTCATGGTTCACTCCTTTTGTCCGTAGTTCTTCATATATTTGGCGTACAGTTTCTTTCCTTCTTCGGGGGACAACTCTGAGGGATCTCCACCGGATTCGGCCAGGTATGAAACGCTGGCACTATGTTCGACCGTGATTGCCGCCTTTAGGGCGTCCTCTGGGGTGGGTCCGGCGGTAAAAACCCCGTGTTGTCTCATCAATAATCCCTTGACTTTCCCCCCGGCGGCCTTGGTCGCGAACTCCTCTCCGATAGCCTCGTTTCCTGGTGGCACGTAGCTGGAGACGGGAATCTTCGAGCCAAATAGGTCGCCTTGCTCTGTCAGGTAAAGAGGAATTCCTCGTCCCATCGCGGCGAAGGCCGTCGCGTAAGTGGAGTGGGTATGTACTATTCCCTCGAGGTCCTCGGTGCTGTTATAGATGTGTAAGTGGGCCGGGGTGTCCACCGATGGTTTTAACTCCCCTTCGATTACCTCGCCGTCCAGGTCGACTACTACCAGCTTTGAGGGGGCCAACTCGTCGTAAGCTACCCCGCTCGGTTTTATTACCACTCGGTCGCCTCGTCTTCCGCTTGCGTTGCCGCTGGTGCCCATAATCAACCCGTTTTCGGGCAGACCCATTAAAGCCTGGTATACGTGTTTCTTGACTTCTTCTAGCATTCTAATCTTGACCTCCTTTTATCCTAGCCCCTGGAGGATCGATCACTTGCTTCTCCTATCCCGGGAAAACTTCCTGGATCCATCCTCTCAAAAATCTTGACTGATTAACCACAGAGACAAGAAGGATTGAGATATTAAACAAAAAATATTAAGAAAGTTGGTCTTATCTTGCCAACAGTTCATTCCTTCAATCACTCATGATTGCCTGGGTCAAGATAGAGCTAAGATCGATCCAGGTTTTCCCTATTTGTACCGAACCAGATGATCTACAAACTGCTAACCCAATGGATTAGCGGACCACCGGTAACTTCATCACGGTTAATGAGTGCGGGGGAAAGTTGTATTCCAGGGGATTCTTGGCGTCGACCTCCTTTTCCTCTAGTGTGACTTTGTCCTTTTCCTGGAAGGAGCTTTTGTCTTTTACGTCTTCCCCGCTGAGCTCGTAGACTTCTGCCTGGCCGTCGAAGCTACCTTTCTGGGATTCAATTTCCGTCCTTACGCCCTCCTCTTTTCGGCGGTTTATCACGTTCAAGACGACCTGGCTTCCTTCCTGGTCAGTGGTGGCAGAGACGTCGAGATAATCAATTTTAGTGTCTCGAGCTTCGTAGCCGGCGGATTCGGTGTAAGCTTCCAGTCCCGCTTCTTCGTTGTGGTTTGCGAAGAGGTAAAGGGGATAATAGAGCGTCTGTTTAAAGAGGTCGTCCTTTTTGGTCATCATGGGAGCAATTACGTTAACCAGTTGGGCAAAGTTGGCCATCTTGACGGAATCGCAGTGACGGGTGAAAGAATTCAGGAACATGGCGGCGACCAGTGCGTCCTCCTGGTTGTAGTGTTCTTCGAGGATTCGCCTTGTATCGTAGTCTGGGTCCTCGTCGGGCTCCGGATGAGTACGATACCAGACGTTCCACTCGTCAAAGGCTATTTTGGGTCGATTCGAAGGTGGAACGTCGTACATCACGGAATCGAGGATTCCTTCCAGCATTTCGAGTCGTCTTTCGATCTTCACTGTAGTGGCCATGTAATCGTAGTAATCGTCTTCGGGATTACCCACGTACATATGGGTCGAGATATAGTCAACCTGCTCTCCCAGCTCTTCTATCACTATCCGATCCCATTCGGGAGTTCCCGCCCCGCAGGCAATTAACTCGATGGAGGGGTCAACCCTCTTCATCACCTTGCCAAACTCCTTGGCGGCCTTCACGTAATCTTGGACGTTCTTGTGACCGATTTGCCACTGGCCATAGATCTCGTTGCCTAGACCCCAGTACTTCACCTTATAGGGCTCCTCTCGTCCGTACTTCCTTCGCAGATTGGCGTACTTACTGTCCGTATCCCCGTTGCAGTACTCCACCCAGTTTTGAGCTTCCTCCATTGTCCCGTTGCCCATGTTGACGCAGAGATGGGGCTCGGTACCCAGAGCATCGCAGAATTTCATGTACTCGTCCGTGCCGAATTTATTCGTTTCCACCGTATCCCAGGCCA
>CAYZUF010000074.1:0-7313 GCA_964481645.1 uncultured Thermotogae bacterium | reverse complement strand
ACGGCTTTGGATACGGCCACCGTCATCCCCCGATCCTTAAAGGAGCCCGTGGGGTTGGCCCCTTCGTACTTGAGATAGACCTTCAGGTCGTCGGCCAGCTCCTCCTCAATACTTTCAGCCCGAATCAGCGGGGTGTTACCTTCAGCCAAACTAACTACGTTTTCGCGCTCTTCAATGGGTAGATACTTAAAGTACCGATCCAGTACTCCTCGCCATTCCATGCAAAACCTCCCGAACGTCAAGAAAAGTGGTTAAGACTTAAATAGCAATAAGGGTTAAACCCGGAAAGAAATTAACTCAATACGGATAGAGAGAGTAATACTAATGGAGGGAAGGAGCCCCTCCCGTCATGTGGTCAGCCGTCATGGGGAAAGAAAAGGTAGAGAAAGAGGTAAATCCGGAGGAACAACCTAACCTAGAAATAACCGCCTGCTCGTTAAACTTCATATCATCTATCCTCTTCCTCTTATTTTTATCCCCACTATGCTAACCAAAGTTCAGGTTCGTGTCAAGGTATTGTCTGACCGTCCATTTTAGCGCCGGTAAAGGTTGACGATTTAGGGAAAGCCGGGTCTCTTGAGCAGAAAAATAAACCCGACTAGGGCAAGGGTGGTCCGAGGGGAAGACCGATAACGGGCGGGTGAGGGAGGTGAAATATCGAGTCCCCTCGCGCTAAGGAGGGATCCCCGAACCCTAGAGAACCTCTTTCATGTAATCGCGTAACTTCTCCTCGACCTTGGGATCCAGTGGTGGCGCCTCGAAGTCCTCAAGAACCGCCTGATAGAGCTGGTGGGCCCGGTCCACCGTGGACTTGAGGTCTTCCTCGGACTCGAAGTCTTTCCTGTTGCTCAAAACCGGCTGACGGAAGTCCTTCATTCGGTGTATTGTCGAAGGTGCTGTGAGATAATGGCCGGAGTGGCCCACTTTCTGGATTGTCTCTTTGGCCACCGTCTCCTCGCTTACCTCTATTCCCTGCTGATAGTTGTTGACGGTGTCCAGAATCTCGTCGTCCAGGACGAATTTTTCGTAGGACATAGCCATGTAGTTGTTGAGTAGGCCGGCAGAATGTAGCACAAAGTCCATTCCATGACTTATGGAGGCATCAAAGGCCATCATGGATTCGTATCCGGCCTGTCCGTCGGTAAACAGGGAGTCGGTGATCGAACCACCGCCCCGGCAGGGCAGACCGTAATGACGGGCGAGTTGGGCTGTCGCACCGACCAGCTTGGCGTATTCTGGACTTCCCACGGCCAGATCACCGGTATTGAGATCAACTATGGCAGAAGCAGATCCGTACACCACTGGGGTTCCCGGATTGACCATCTGGGAAAGCACCACTCCCGTTAAGACCTCCACGTTCTGCAGGGTAATAGTGCCGGCAACCGTTATTGGGCCCGTAGACCCAGCCATTATCAGGGAAGCTATGATCGCGGGCTGATTGAGCCTGGCATGCTCCATAAGTGATTCCAGCATCCGGTTGTCGTAACCGAGCGGGCTGGTGGTGTTGATCACGGTGATTACGATGGGACGATCGGTGACTACTTCTTCCTCACCCATGAGAATGCTGGCCATTTTGATGGACTGGCGGGCCTTCTCCCTCCCCAGAGCGCTTCCCATAACCGGTTTGTCGGAGAACCGAGCAGCGGCGTACATCATCTTCAGGTGCCTCTCCTCCTCGGTCAGATCCGTGGGCTCGACCAACACACCTCCCAGGACGTCCAGGTTGTCGCTGGCCGAGGCCAGCTTGGTGAATTTCTCGTAATCTTCGTAGGTCGCGTTGCGAGTGTTTCCCTCCATATCCGCAACCCAGGGGGCCCCATAACCGGGAGACAGAACTCCGCTCCCTCCCCCAATTCTTACGTCGTTTTCCGGGTTTCTGGCGTGAAGGGTAAACGAAGAAGGCACCTTGGCCAGATATTTCTCGAGCAGGTCGGAAGATAAATAGACTTTATCTCCTTCGACTCGGGCCCCGTTTGTCTCGAAAATCTCTTTTGCATCTTCGTTATGCACTGCCACCCCGGTCTGCTCAAAGATCTCCATCGAGGTATCGTGAATTAGATTAAGGTCTTCCTCTGAAAGCAGGTCCTGAGCAAGAAAATTCTCTTCGATCATAAGCTCCTCCTTTTTTTGGGTCTCCAACTGGACTAGACCTGAAGATTGAGTACTCATTTCCCCTTCCGGCGGATCCCGGACCTCGAACCCACCCATCCTCTTTTGAACTGCAAGTGGAGAGGATCCTGTCCTCTGAAAGCAGTATTTAGCTAGTATATGGTCATTATACCACAATACCGGACTCGTGCAATTTTCGTATATTCCACCGGCTTCAGGGATAACCGAGAAAGTAAGAGGAAACAGAGGCCCCGGTCCGATTTGTTGACGAAAAGCCTTTGATTTTCTACACTTTCCTACTATTTTTGCGCCAAAAGGGTGAAACAATGAAAGGAAGATATTTTACCTCGGAGTCGGTAACGGAAGGGCATCCGGACAAGGTAGCAGACAGAATATCCGATGCAGTCCTGGACAGCGTCCTGGCGGACGACCCGGAGGGGAGAGTTGCCTGCGAGACCTTCGTCACCACCGGCCTGGTTCTCGTCGGGGGAGAGATAACCACCGAGACCTATGTAGATATCCCCACCGTTGCTCGAGACACCGTCCTCCAAGTAGGGTACGACGATAACGCATACGGCTTCAACGGAGACAACTGCGCAATCTTGACCAGCATCGACGAACAATCCCCGGACATCTCTCAGGGAGTCAGCCGGGCTCAGGAGATCCGCGGCGGAGAGGAGGCCGACAATCGCTACCAGGAACTGGGAGCCGGGGATCAGGGGATTGTTTACGGCTATGCCTGCAAGGAAACCAAACCGTTAATGCCCCTGCCCATAACGCTCGCTCATCGACTTACCAGGAAGCTGGCGGAAGTCCGAAAGGATGGAGCCATTGCCCATCTCAGACCCGACGGCAAGTCCCAGGTAACCATTGAGTACGAAAACGGGGAACCACTGAGGGCGGATACCGTCATCCTCGCAGCCCAGCACGATCCCGAAATAGAGGAAAGGAAACTGGAGAAAAAACTAGTAACTAAGGTGGTTCAACCCGTACTCGGTCGATGGCTGGACGAGGATACGGAGGTATTCATCAATTCGTCCGGGAAGTTCGTAAAAGGAGGCCCACCCGCAGACGCGGGAATGACCGGCAGGAAGATAATAGTTGATACCTATGGCGGTTACGGGAGCCACGGAGGCGGAGCCTACTCTGGAAAGGACCCGACCAAGGTGGATCGTTCGGGATCGTACATGGCCCGCTACATTGCAAAGAACGTCGTCGCGGCCGGAATTAGCGAGGAATGTGAAATCCAGATCGCCTATACTATCGGCAAGGCCAACCCGTTAGCGGTGACCGTGGATACCTTCGGTTCCGGTGACCCTTCGGACGACGAGATAGCTCGGGTGGTGGACCAGGTCTTCGACATGCGCCCGGCGGCGATCATCGATGAGTTCCAGCTGAGGCGGCCGATTTATACCCCGCTTTCTGCCTACGGGCACTTCGGCCGGGAAGAACTCGATCTACCCTGGGAGAAGACGGACAAAAAGGAGGAACTGAAGGAGGCACTTGGGTAGGCTCGAGGGCTTTATCGGTACTTCTTCCGGCCCCAACACCGAAGAGAAGATAAGAACAAGATAAAAGATTTATTCTAGCTGTTATTTCGATTGCTTTCCATCCAGGCAGACCGGGGAAAATCCTAGGGAGCGAGCGCATACCTCTGACCGATCCAGCACGTACCTGGCACTTTGGTTCTGTAAATTGATTCCCGTACAAATTTCCACCATAAAAGTGCTAAAACCTGATTCAGGTACGAACTTATAGCGCCAGGTAGGTGCTGGAGAGGGATATTGCCATAAGGGAATGGGACCAAATCTTTTAGAAGAAAACTTTTTGTAAGTGAGACCCGATCGCATGAAGGCAAAAGTTTGAGCACGCGAGTCAGGAATTTCCGCGATCTGCCTGGATGGACGTTGGCGGATGGGAGCGAGTTATATTCGCGCTCTACCCGGATAGAAGGGACGGGATGGTAGGCTGGGGATTTTGTGATAAGGAAAAGCTCTCCAGGGTCGAGAAAGCCTCGATCGCGACGGTCACTTCCCGCTCCGACCTGCCGGGTTGAAGTTAGAGGAGCTCCTTCCCTTCGATCTTTTCCCGGGCGAAGTCGATGAATTCGTCCAGTGGCCTGGGTCCAAGGTCCTCCTCGGTCCGTAGCCGCAGGGAGACCTCTCCCGTCTCCTCTTCCTGATCTCCGACCACCAGCATGTAAGGAATCTTCTCCTTCTGGGCCTCGTGAATCTGTCGGGAAAGGTTCTCGTCGGTCTCGGTCCAGGTATCCACCCTGATGCCGGCCCCGCCAATCCGTTCCGCCACCGTTTCAGCGTACTCATTGTTCTCCTCGGTCACGGGCAGGACGGCGACCTGAGTTGGCGATAGCCAGACCGGAAAGGCCCCTTTGTAGTGCTCGATCAAAATACCGAAGAACCGCTCCAGGGTGCCAAGCAGCGCCCTGTGGATCATGTAGGGGCGGTGTTCGCGCCCGTCCTCGCCCATATAGGTCATATCGAACCTTTCGGGGAGGTTAAAGTCGAACTGAACGGTGGTAGTCTGCCAGAGCCTTCCCAGGGCATCCTCCAGGTGAACATCGATCTTTGGGCCGTAGAAGGCCCCCTCTCCTTCTTCTACCTCGTAGTCCAGGCCTAGATCCACGACCGACTCCCGCAGGGCCTCGGTGGCCTTATCCCACTTTGCCTCCTCGCCCACGGATTTTTCCGGTTTGGTGGAGAGGGCAACTTGGTAGTCGTCGAAACCGAAGGCGGAAAGGATATCGAAGGTCAATTCAAGAACCCCGGTAACTTCTTCTTTAACCTGACCGGGAGTGGCAATTATATGGGCATCGTCCTGGGTGAAACCCCGGGCCCGGAGCAAGCCGTGAAGGACCCCGGAGCGCTCGTGCCGATAGACGGTACCCAGTTCGGCCCACCGCAGCGGCAAATCACGATAACTGCGGGTCCGACTCTGGTAGATCTTGATGTGGAACGGACAGTTCATCGGCTTCAGGAAGTATTCCTGATTGCTTTCCCGCATCGGGGGGAACATATCTTCGCGGAAGTAGTCCAGGTGGCCGCTCTTCTTCCACAGGTCACTCTTCCCGATGTGCGGGGTAGAGACGAATTCGTAGCCATCCTCCCTGTGTTTGGCCCGCCAGAAATCCTTTATCACGCTCAGAACCTCGGTTCCCTTGGGATGCCAGTAGACCAATCCCGGGCCGACCTCGGGATGAAAGGTAAACAGGTCCAGCTCAGGACCCAGTTTCCGGTGGTCCCGTTCCTTGGCTTCCTCCTGTCTCTCTACGTAGTCCTGCAGATCCTTCTTCCGGTGAAATGCTGTTCCATAGACCCGCTGGAGCATTACGTTGTCCTCGTCCCCGCGCCAGTAGGCACCGGCAACGTCCAGCAATTCGAAGTGCTCGAGCTGGCCGGTATTGCGGAGGTGCGGTCCTTCACAGAGATCGGTAAAGCCGTCCTGACGGTAAAAAGTGACCTCTTCTGCTCCTTCGGAGACGAATTCGTCCAGAAGTTCCAGCTTGTAATCCTCACCCTGATCGGATAGGTATTCCCTGGCCTCCTCGGCGCTCAACGAAAACCTCTCGATTTCGTAACTCTCTTCCGCAATTTTCCTCATTTCAGCCTTGATTTCGTCGAAGTCGTCCTCGGAGAGTGTCTCCGGCAGGTCGAAATCGTAATAAAAACCGTCCTCGATGGCCGGGCCGATGGCCAGCTTCACGTCGTCGTACAACCTTTTGACGGCCTGGGCCAGCACGTGGGAAGCAGTATGTCTGAGAATTTCAGTCGCCGCGGGTGAATCGACGGTGATTATCTCGAACTCACCCTCTCCGACGACTTCGTCCCTCAAGTCAAGTAATTCACCGTCCAGCGTAGCCCCCACCGTGGCATCGCCCAATCCTGGACCGATCTCGTAGGCAATATCTATGACCCTGGTTCCCGCATCTACTTCAAGGTTATCTCCGTCCGGCAGACTCAACTCCATCCCATTCACCCCTGTAAGCAAATTTTCAATTACGAGAAAAAGTTAAAGGATATAACGAGAAAGATCCCGATCCTCGACTATCCTTTCCAGTTTGTCCTTGACGTAACCCCTGTCTATCTCCTGGACTCCCGGTTCCATGGAGGGGGCATCAAAGGATAACTCCTCCATGAGCTTTTCCATGACCGTTTCCAGCCGTCTGGCCCCTATGTTTTCCGTCTTTTCGTTCAACTTGGCAGAGGCCCGAGCGATCTCGTCTATCGCCCCGTCCGTAAACTTTAGCTCCAGGCCCTCCACGTCCAGCAACGCGGTATACTGTTTTACCAGCGAGTCCTTGGGTTCGGTCAGGATAAGTTTGAACTCCTCCACGTCCAAGCTATCCAGCTCGACGCGGATGGGCAACCTGCCCTGGAGTTCGGGTATCAGGTCCGATGGGCTGGAAACGTTAAAGGCTCCCGCGGTGATGAAGAGGATGTTTTCCGTATTGATCGCGCCCCTCTTGCTCCTCACCGTGGAACCTTCCAGCAAGGGGAGAATATCCCGCTGGACTCCCTGTCGGGAGACTCCCGGGCCGCTTCCTCCCGACTCCCCCGGCCTGTCTCCCGCAATCTTATCAATTTCGTCCAGAAAAATTATCCCCGACTCCTCGGCCAGCTCTCTCCCCCGCCGGTTGATCTCCTGTTCGTTGAGCAGTTTGCTCACTTCCTGGTCGAAGAGAAGCTCCCTGGCCTCCTCTATCTTGATCCTCTTGGTCTCCGTCCTCGAGGGGAGGATATCCCCCAGCATGTCTCCCATATCTATCCCCATCTGATCCATACCCTGGTTGGAAAATACCTCCACCTGGGGGGTCGCGGACTGCTGGACGGAAACTTCTATATACCGGTCGTCGAGGTCGCCCTGATTGAGCTTACGTCGCAATTTATCCCTGGTCCTCTCCAGACTCTCCGCCCTTTCCTCCCCCGCCTCCTCGGCCGGCAACAGTTTGTCCAGGATCCTCTCTTCTACCATCTCCCGTGCCTCTTCTTCGACTTTCTCTATCTCACTCTGACGGACCATTTCTATTCCCTGGCTGACCAGGTCCCTGATCATGGATTCCACGTCTCTACCCATGTACCCTACTTCCGTGAACTTAGTGGCTTCCACCTTCAGAAAAGGGGCCCGCGCGGTTTTGGCCAGGCGGCGGGAGATTTCCGTCTTCCCCACTCCCGTGGGGCCGATCATCA
>CAYZUF010000073.1:0-7393 GCA_964481645.1 uncultured Thermotogae bacterium | reverse complement strand
ATCACTCTATTGTTCATAGCCCTTTCCTTCCTCTCCCTCGTCCTCCTCCAAGGAGACCAAAACCTCAGAACGGCCTTCCTGCTCGTGCTGGCTTTCATCGGATCCGCGGTGGGAACCCTAATCTTCGTTCCTCAGGAGGAATTTTCCTCGATCATTTCCCGCCAGCTGGGCTTTATTCTGGCCAGCCTGGCCCTGGTGGGGCTGGTCAAGTCGGTGACCGCTTTCGTTCTCCTGGTTCCTATCACCCCACTGGTACTGCCCGCGGCCAGAGGTTCACTGGCCTTCACCAGGGCGGCCACCGGAAGGACTCGGGATCCAAGCCCCGTCGAACGACTCACGGGGAGATATCTCGGCTCGAGCTCCCTGGGGATCGTCCTCCTTTACATAGCCTTAAGTTACCTGGGCCTGGCCGGCGCCTGGTTCATCCGGAACCCGGGGCCGACACAGGGATTAATCTTGTTCGGGGGAGCGACCGTCATTCCCGGTTTATTCGTACTGTTCAACCGGGCAATCCCTCGTCTCCGAGACTGGGAACCTTCCCTTTCCCGGCGATCTTCCGGAACCGCCACCATCTTCGGCACTACCTTCAATCGGACGAATCTAGAGGAGGCCAGGAAACAGCTGGAACGCTTGACCCGGACTCCCTCCACCAGCTACGTGGCGACACCCGACGTGACCGCTGTAGTTCGGGCCGAGCAGGACGACTCCCTCGCTGCTTGCTTCGCCCGAGCGGACCTGGTTACTCCGGACGGCTTCGGGCTAATCTGGGCGTCCGACGTACACGATCTCCCCTTAAACAGCCGGGCAGCGGGCATCGACATTATAGAAGAAATACTGAAGTCGGAACGAGAAATGAGTATATACCTGCTGGGGGCGAAGCCGGGAGTGGCAGAGAAGGCCGGGGAAAAGATCCTCGAAAAATACGATAACGTAGAAATATCGGGGTCCCATCACGGGTATATATCCCCGGACTGTGAGGAGGTAATCGCAAAGATAAATACCTCCAAGCCCGATCTATTGCTGGTAGGAATGGGGGTTCCCAAACAAGAGCGCTGGATTACGGAGAACATCGAGGATATCGAGGTCTCCGTGGTCATGGGGGTCGGCGGGAGCTTGGACGTAATATCCGGAGACTTGCCCCGGGCCCCTCAATGGATGAGGGAAAGGGGACTGGAATGGCTTTACAGGATTTGGCTGGAACCAAAGAGGCTCAGCAAAGCCTGGCTGATCCCCTACTTCATGATCAAGGTCTACTGGGAGAAGATCAAATTGACCCTACGAGAGGAAATCCTTTAACTTCAGCTGAACTTTTTCCCTCCCCCCCCAATCGTTCAAGTCAAGGATAAAGACGGGATTAACCCTGTCCTCTTCTTTCACCACGGATAGTTCTTCTCCCATTCCAAATCCGATGCAGTCGAAAACCTCGTCCGGTCCGGTCAGCTTCATCTTTAAATGGTTCTTCGAATTTCCCACCCTGCGCGCACTTACGGCTCTTAATCCCTCCATCCAGAACTTGGGCTCGGGGTTACCCTGTCCAAACGGAGCCAGGGAGCGAATCTCTCTGTACAGGTCCAAATTCACCTGCGCCGGGTCGAGTCGAGAGAGAAGGTAGTTCCGCTCGGGCTCCCTATCGGCGTCCAGCTCGGAAGAAGCCCAGCTCTTTAGGCAATCCTGCAACGGCCCGAGCTGGGTTCTATCGACGGAAAAACCACCGGCCATCTCGTGGCCTCCGAACCGGGACAGGTACCGGGAACATCGGTCGAGACCCCGGTAAACACTCAATCCGTCTATCCCTCGCATCGACCCCCGACATTTCGCTCTGCTTTTGCTCACCGTAACCGCGGGGAGGTCGAAGGTACTGGAGAGGCGGGAAGAGATCAGGCCAAGTATTCCCGGATTCCACCCCTCCCCGGCCACGAAGACCAGTCCCTCACTCTCCGGGTCTGCCTCCCCTTCCGTGGCCATCCGGATTGCCTTTCTGGACAACTTATCCTGGATCCTGGACCGATCGCGATCGTAGTCGATCAAGGTTTTTGCCAGGTAATCGGCCCTGCTCCTGTTTCCAGTGGCCAATAACAAGAAACTCACCTGGGGATCGCCGACCCTGTTTGCCGAGTTCAGCTTGGGGGCAATTTGATAGCTTATCGTCTCGGGCTCGATCTCTCCTCTCTTCCCCCCAACTTCACCCAGTAAAGCAGAAATACCGATGATAGGATTTTGGTTCAACTCTTCCAGACCAGCCTTAACCAGCCACCGATTCTCGTCCTCTCCCTGAATTACCAGCGGAACCAGATCGGATATTGTGCCCAGAGCGGCCAGTTGAAGTAGTTTACCCTGAGTTGACTTCGCCTCCCCTACTTCTTCAAGGAGTTTTTTAGTCAATTTGTAGGCTACCCCGGCTCCCGACAGGCAAGGGTTGGGGTAATCGGAATCATCCCGTTTCGGATCCACTACCGCCAGAGCGGGGGGCAGCGAACCGGGAGGTTGGTGATGATCGGTAACTACTACATCCACACCAAAGTTAGCCAAATGGGCAATCTCCTCCCCAGCTTTAACCCCGCAATCGGTGGTAAGCAACAGGTCAAAGTCTTCGGTTATCAGTCTGGAAGAGACCTTCTTGCTAAGACCGTGGCCGAAGTCCCTGCTACCTACTTCCACCTTGAGCTTTCCCGGTCCGGGTAAGTTCTTTACCCCCTTCAGTCCCCGGTAGACCAGGGCTGAGCTGCTCAGGCCGTCTACGTCAAAGTCCCCGTGGATGAAGACCTTCTCTTCTTTCTCCAGCGCTTTGATGATTCTTGCAATCGCTGGTTCGATGTCAGGGAGGTCTCCGGGATCGTGGAAAGCTCCCTCGGGAAGATTCCGGGGGGAGTTTAAGGCGGTAAGAAAGTTGCCCGGTAAGCTTTCTCCATACCGGTCAGCAACCAGCTTGGCAAAGACGCGGGAACAATTTAGCTTTTTCGTAACCCGGCCAACAAGCTCCTCATCTACCTGGCTTTCCGCCCAGAGCCGGTCTTCACTTAAAAGGGATTTCATTCACTGGCCAGATATTTGTCCCAGGCGTAGACGATGGGGGCGGCTACGTAGATTGACGAGTAGGTACCCACTAGTACCCCGATCAACAAAGCCAGGGAAAAAGCCTTCAAAACCGGGCCACCAAACAGGACGAGTGCAATGACCGGGATGAAGGTGGTGGTGGAAGTACTGAGGGTCCTCGATAGAGACTGGTTGATGCTCTTGTTAATCAGGGAAAAGGTGGATTCACTACGAGCCGACCTCTTGCCAGAGTTTTCCCTTATCCTGTCAAAATAGACGATCGTATCGTTCAGGGAATAACCGACGATGGTCAGAAAAGCACCGATGGTGGGCAAGTTAATCTCAACCCCGAGCAGAGCAAATATCGCCAGGGCGATGGTAACATCGTGGATAACCGCAGCCACCGCTCCAACTGCATACCTGAGCCTGAACCTCCAGCTAATGTAGATCAAAATGACGAGCAGGGCGAGGCCTATCGCCTGGAGGGCCTTGGTCTGGAACTCCTGGCTTATCTGCTGACCGACGGAGTCGATACCTATCTCCTCCTCTGCAACATTATATTCCTCAGCCAGAGAGCTCCTCAAATTATTCAAGAGGACCTCATCGCTCCCCACCTCAGCCTTGGAATTGATGTAGACTATATTGGAGTCGGTCGCGCTCTGTAATTGGCTATCGCTCAACCGGGAAAGTTCTTCCGAGGAGGAAAGAAAGTTCCGCAACTGGGAGGTCGAAACTTCTCTTTCAAAAGGAATACTTATCTTCGTACCTCCCTGGAAATCTATCCCCAGATTTAACCAGGGCCAGCTGGAATCCCTCAACCCGCTACTAACCAGGGGAGACCCCAGGATCACCCATCCAATAATCACCACGATCACGGATAGGGTCGACCAGTACTTGGCCTTGCCTAAAAGGTCCAGATCAAAGTTCATTGTGCCTCCCAAATAGTGTTGAAGTTTCGCCGGGTCGGATGGTAACTACAAACACCGGTGATCACAAATCAACCGCCGAGCGGATTAAATCTAAGGGCGAAAAGGGTCAGCCCAGCTGATTCACCCTTCTGGAGTATTTGGACTTGATCCTCCCCGCTTTGTTCTCGTGGAGAGGGCCTTTAGCGGCCGCTCGATCCGCTACTCGCATGAGCTGTGGAAGGAGTTCCTCAGCCTCTTCTGTGTTTCCCTCGGCAATCAACCCGTCCATCTTCTTGGTGATCCGGGCCAACGCGTCCTTCCTTTTCTTATTTCGCTGTCGCCGCTTCTTATTTTGTCTTAACCTTTTCTTCGCTGACTCTATTACAGGAATTGGTCTTCACCTCTTCTTCCCTAAGGGATTATGCTTTTGAGATGATAATTTAAGCGGGTAATGAAATCAAGTGAGAGAGGTTTTTCCGGTAAAGCCCTGGCGCCCCTCCCAGAAACTCAACCTTCCTGGCTCTCCACCAGCTCTCCCAGGAGAGCCAGAAGGAATTCCCAGAAGTCCCGAACGGACTCTATCTTCAGACGTTCACCCGGCGAGTGGGGAGATTCTATATCCGGTCCCATGGAGATCATATCAAGCCCCGGGACCAAGTCCCCGATCAACCCGGTCTCCAGGCCACCGTGAGTGACCTTAACCTCCGGAGCCTTTCCATAGAGGTCCTCAAAAACCTCCTTCGACCTGCCCAACAGCCGGGAACCTCTTTCCGGCTGCCAGGGGGGATAGGCTTCTTCCTGAGTCACCTCTCCACCAAATGACTCGGCGATCAGCTCTATCCTCCTTCTTATTTGGGCCAGCTTCGACTCCCGGCTGCTACGGGAACTCATGGTTAGCCGGTAAGCCCCGTCTTTCAGTCTTACGGAGGCAAGGTTGGTGGAAGTCTCCACCGTGGATTCCAGACGCTGATCGTAACCCATAACCCCGTTCGGCAGGGCCTGAATCAGATGCAGGAGGTAGCGGCTAGTCTCCTCGTCGGCGGCTCTTCCCTTTCCACCCTCGGAAAGCTCCTCTAGATGAAGCTTCATTCCCGGTTCGGTTTCTTCGTACTCCCCGGATAAAGTGGAAAATCTATCCCGAAGGACCCGCTTCCAGCGGGAATAGTCGTCGTCCACGAAAAGAACGACCTCCCCTTCTCGGGGAATCGCATTGTGCTTGTCCCCTCCACTTATCTCGATGATCCTGGGAGACAATCCCTCCATCGGAGAACCCAGCAGGCGGCCCAGTAATTTGATCGCGTTGGCTCTGCCCCTGTCTATATCCTCGCCGGAATGGCCCCCGGTCAATCCGGTAACGGAGACTCTCATGACCCTTCCCTCCACACGTTCCATTTCGGCAACCGGAAGGTCGATCACCGTCTTCCCCCCTCCGGCACAACCGATGGTAAAGACACCGAACTCCTCGCTATCCAGGTTGATTAACCCATCGGCCCGGAGGAATTCGGGATCGAGATTTGCTGCCCCGTTTAACCCTCTTTCCTCGTCCACTGTAAACAGGTAATCCAGCGGCTTGAAGTCAAAGTCCCCGGTGGCAAGGGCCAGAGCGATAGCCATACCGATACCGTTGTCCGCTCCTAGGGTGGTTCCTTCCGCAGTTATCCAGCCCTCATCCTCTTTTAACCGGATGGGGTCCGTCTGGAAGTCGTGATCGACGTCCGAATTCCTCTCGCAGACCATGTCCATATGCGCCTGAAGGACTAGCGGAGGGGAACCCCCGCTCGAACCGGCTTCATCACTCACTAAAACGTTACCCACCCCGTCAACCCTTGCCCTAAGTTCGTGTGCCTTGGCCAGGTCAAGAATATACTCCCTTACTTCATCTTCATTTCCGGAACAACGGGGGATTGCACTTATATCTTTAAAATAGCTCCAGACTGTCTCTGGTTTTAGATTTATCATTGTGGAATAAGGGTATCTTTTTCCAAAATTTTTCACAAGGGGATTGGTAACCCCTTTCTCCTTTGTTAGTTGAATCCCAGAACTTTGGGGGCTATTCTAATTATGAACACGGAGAAAGGAGGTATAAGATGGAGCAATATCACGAACCCGTAGAAGAATTAGAGGGGGCGGACAGAGATATAGTTCGTGTCCTGATGAGTCTAAAAGAAGAAATCGAGGCCGTAAACTGGTACCATCAGAGAGTATCGGCCACAGGAGACGAGGAACTCGCGGATGTACTTGCTCACAACCGGGACGAAGAGATCGAGCACGCCTGTATGGCCATCGAATGGCTCAGAAGAAATGCACCCGCCTGGGACGAAGAGCTAAACACTTACTTATTTTCGGAAGAACCGATAACCGAGCTCGAAGAACTCGAGGAGGAAGAATCGTCCGAAGAAGCATCCGACGACCTGGGAATAGGCGATCTCAAATAACCTAACACAAAGAGGTGCAACCGATGAATATACTAAAACGTTCTCTGGCGCCAATAGCCGACGAGGGCTGGGAGGAAATAGACGAACGTGCTCGCGAAGTCTTGGGGAGCCGACTGACGGGGAGGAAGTTCGTGGCCGTAGTAGAACCCCAGGGCTGGGACTACTCGGCAATCCCCGAGGGTAGATTGACCATCGAGGAGGATTCTCCCGAGGCAGTCAGGTACGGAGTTCGAAGGGTCTCTCCCCTGGTAGAAACGAGGGTCTCCTTCGAACTCAATATCTGGGAGCTCGACAACCTGACCAGGGGGGCAAAGGATGTCGATTTGAGCCCCCTCGAGGAAGCCGCTACCAGAGCAGCCGAGTTCGAGGAGGATGTAATCTACCACGGACTGGCTGAGGCGGGAATCGAAGGGCTCCTGCCCGCAGCAGAAACCTCGGTCGATCTTCCCGAAGGATCCAGGGGAATCCTCCAGGCGTCCTCTGAAGGGGTCACCATTTTTCAGGACGAAGCTATCGAAGGCCCCTACACCCTGATAGTTGATGAAAAGCTATGGCGGTCAATCGCTACCGCTTCCAAGGGCTATCCCCTTAAACGACAGCTCGAGGATCTCATCGAAGGTCCAATCATCTACAGCTCTAAAGTAGAGGATCCCATACTCGTGCCATCCAGCGGGGAAGATCTGGAACTGGTCCTCGGCCGGGACTTTTCGATCGGATACGAGAACCACGGGACGAAGAAGGTAAAGCTCTTTATCACGGAAAGCTTCGGTTTCCGGGTCCTGGATCCGGCAACTATAATAAAGTTCACTTCCTGACTATACCCAGAAGAAAAAGGCTTTACAGCCAAGACCGGAAGAGCCACCTCCAGTCTTGGCTTTAGGTCCCCGAATTGAGGTTGGACAAGGCAAGGCACCGCCCCGGTAAAGAAGGGGGACGTGGTCAAGCTAGCGATAGAGGGTATTGGCGCTCGAAAATCCCGTTAAATCCTGACTTCATCCCCTACTTGACCAACCCAGC
>CAYZUF010000072.1:0-7480 GCA_964481645.1 uncultured Thermotogae bacterium | reverse complement strand
CACAGTCGTCGATGATCGCGTCCTGCCGGGCTTTGAATCCTCCAGCCTCACTGAGAGCGGATGAACGCACCAGGATGCACCCCCCTGCGGCCGCGGCGGTACTTTTGTCAGGAGTATTCACCCGGTTGAACGGGAAAAGGATGCTGAAGAAGTAGACGAAGTTCGGAACGAGCAATTTTTCCCAGAGAGTATTGGTTCGCAAATCCGCCATAATTGAGGCCAGATCAAGATCATCCGCGAGGAGCTTTCTCGCCAGCTTCTCGACCGTCCCGGGGGCGTGGTTTATATCGGCGTCGGTTAACCAGATCAATTCGGGATTCTCCTCTCGGGCCCGCTGAAAACCCTGATGGAGGGCCCAGACCTTGCCGGTCCACTCCTCCGGGGTTGGAGGTGGCTGAAGGATTTCGAGTTGATCCCCGGAACCGGTCTTTTTCCCCAGTTGCCGGGCTATCTCCCCCGTCCTATCCTTACTATTGTCATCGACCAGGATATATCGTATCTCTCCGGGATAGTCCTGGTTTAAGACCGATGGTAGGGTCTCCGGGAGGACGTCGGCTTCGTTCCGTGCGGGGATTATCGCGCATACCGAAGGCCACTCTTCCGGAGGTTCGTGTTCGGTTTCGGGTATCAGGCGATTCTCCATCTTCCAGAACCCATCTCGCCCGAGGATAAGCATCAGCCAGCCTGTAAACGATAGGATCCCGATTATGAGAAAGATCCAGCGTATCCTTATCATCCTCGATTTTCTTAACCGGCCAATTCCCCCACTGCCCCGATTTCCTCGGATACCTCGGGAAGATCAAGTTCCTTCAGGGTATGTTTTAACGGAGCCCCGGATTTGGACCAGCCCCGAACCGTGTAATAGCGGTCCAGCTCCCGTTCGAACTTTTCCCGGTCAATGGATTCCCCTTTGGAGGGTCCATCGGGAATCTCCTCTTCTACCACCCTTTCGGGCAGGCTATCGTCTTCCCGGGAAAAGCCTTCCCTGAGGTTAAACGCTTTGGAGAGATTGTAGGTCCTTTCCCCGGCGACCATCAGTTCGGAGTTGGAAAGCTCGAAACCGGTGACCGCGTTGACCAGCTCCCGAATTCCTTCTTCGTACATGATGCCCCGGGTAAACTTGCAGACTCCGGTCATGTCGTAGAGGGTCATCAGATCCTCCATTGCTTTGAGCGCCAGTGCCTTGCCTTCCATTTTTGTCCGGTCGTAGTCCTCGAAGTCCCAGAAGCTGCCCCCCATCTCCAGCGCGTAAAGACAGGAGGTCAGGTGATCGGCCCCTCTTGGGGCAACTGCGAAGGCCAGGGCCATCCCCTTTATCCCGCGGACCTCGAACCCGGCGGGAACCATTCCTTTGACGTGGATCGTAAATTCCTTCCCCTCCCCGAGATTTTCCGCGGCTTTCACCGGTCCGTCTGCAAGTAGCTCGCCAAGCTCCCCTTCCCGGCGGGCGATTCTTCTCAGGGCTTCCAGCATCGCCTCCGGGTTTCCGAATGTCAGGTCCAGGTCGGTATCCAGCAAACCCTTCTCGTAGGCCTCCATTGCCCAGGCTATCGTCATCCCGGCAGTCATCGTATCCAGGCCGGTCCGGTCGCAGATTTCGTTTGCCTTGGCCACCGCTTCTACGTCGTCTACTTCCGTTGCTCCCCCGAAGGAATACTGGGTCTCGTATTCCGGTCCGTCGACGGCGATATCTCCGTAAGGGGTACCTTCGGCGACGAAGTACTGGCTGCAGGGCTTGGTACAGTGCGGACAGGGCCGTCTTCCCTTCCGGTATACCTCGACCCACTTCCTCGGATCCAGGTCTATCCGCTGAGTATCGGGATCGTCCAGCTTGTCGTAGGCCTTCTTGAAGTAGCTTGATTGCCAGTTCCTCGTCGGGAACATACCGATTTCCCTGTTTTTTACGTTCAGGGCCTCTCCCGTCCCGTACTGCATGTCGACCGTGGCCGACCCCGTGCCGGATAGTTCTATCTCTCCCCGGCCGGTAGTTTCCTTCCTCCATTTGTCGTTTAGCTCTTCCAGTCGTTCCTCGTCGTGAACCGGGGGTAGATTATTTCCGTTGGCGGCGATTGCCTTGAGGTTTTTCGCTCCCATGACGGCACCTCCACCCCCTTTTCCCGCCTGACGGTCCTCGCATTCGATCATTGCCATTTCCGAGAGCTTCTCTCCGGCCGGTCCGATTACCGCCGTCGCGTACCCCTCGTACTTTTCCTTTATCTTCTCGTCCGTCGCCCTAGTGTCCAGGCCCCATAAGTCGGAAGCATCTTCCAGGCTAACCCTGTCTTCCGTTACGATCAGCGCCGTGGGTTCCGCCGCCTCCCCCTGGATTACCAGGGCGTCGTAACCCGTTCTCTTGAACTGATCTCCTACTTTGGCCCCGACGAGTGATTTCCCATAGCCGCCGGTTACCGGTGCCTTGAAACCGAAAGTAGTTTTAGAAGCCGTGGGTACGTTTGGCCCCTCAAGCAGGCCCGGGGCCATTATCAATACGTTTTCCGGCCCCAGCGGGTCCGTCTTCGGGCCGACCTCATCGTAGAGAATTTTCGTGGTAAATCCGGCCCCGCCGATGTACTTCTTGAGGAAATCCTCCGGCAGGTCTTCTTCCTTGTAGTGGCCGGTGGTAAGGTTTACTCGTAATAGCTTGCCCCAGTAGCCTGGATGATCTGACATGTTTACCTCCTGTTCAATCAGCCTATTTTCGTCTTCTCATTGATCCTAATTAATTTGGATAGCGTTGGCAAATGGAAAGGGGACGAAGGTAAGTTTGTCAGTATACGGGTCCTGTAAATCTCCAGGAAAATCCCATCTGAGGCCGAGATCGGAAGGAGCGGTTTCCACGCCGGGGAAAACCCCCGGCTTTGTTGAAGAGTTACCAGAGCTTTGGAGTTGGTAATTTGAGTTTTTGAAACTGGACCCGGCCAATTTAAATGAGTTGAAAACCAGTTCAACTCTAGCTTACCCTATTGACGGAAAGTGTATTCTCCGAGGAGGTGTACTATGGGCGAGATGAGACTGACGAGTTCCGAGTTCGATAACGGCCAGATGATGCCCGAAAAATACGGTTACACCAGGCAAAACGTGAACCCGCCATTGAAGATCGAAGGCGTCCCTGAGGACGCCGAATCCCTGGTTCTGATCATGGACGATCCGGATGCCCTGGAGCCCGCGGGGAAGGTCTGGGATCACTGGGTGGTCTGGGATATGGATCCGGAAATTCGGGAGATCCCGGAAGACTGGGACATAGTGGATGCCAGGGAAGGAAGGACGGACTACGGTGAAACCGAATACGGGGGACCCAATCCTCCCGACGGCGTTCATACCTATCAGTTCCGCCTCTACGCACTGGATACCTCTCTGAACTTTTCCCAACCGCCCTCCAAGGCGGAGCTGGAAGAGAAAATGGAGGACCATGTACTGGACCGGGCCAAGCTGGAAGGAAATTACGCTCCACAATAGTTTCCGTTGTTGAGGACTGTTATAAAGTGGTCTTTTTGATTTCTTCTTTGAGCTCTTCTCCGGTCGGAACTATATGAAAAAAGACGCGGATTCGGTTCTCTCTGTGATTCTGGGACCAACTGCGGTGGGAAAGACGGAGATCGTCCACGAGGTGGCCAAAAGAGTTGCCGGGGAAATTATCTCGGCCGATTCTCGGGCGGTTTACGAGGGAATGGATATCGGGACCGCTACCCCTCCGGAATCCTATCGAGACGAGCTCTCCTATCACCTGATCAACTTCCTCCATCCACGAAAAAGGTACAGTGCCGCCAATTTCCGGAGGGAGACGAAGGAGAAAATTGATAGGATCCGGGAACGAGGTAATAAACCGTTAGTGGTCGGAGGAAGCCGGCTTTATATCATTTCCCTCACCCAGGGCATATTTGAAGGCCCCGAAGCAGACGAGGAGCTCCGGGAGGAACTGAGAAGCCTGCCCGATGGCGAGCTTTACGATAGACTGGCGGAGGTGGATCCTCGCTCGGCCGATAATATCCATCCAAACGATACCAAACGGCTTGTCCGGGCCCTGGAGGTCTACGAGCTGGTCGGGGAGCCGATAAGCAAGCTGAAGGAGGAGGCGGAACCTCTTCCGGTGGAGTTCGTGAAGGTCGGACTGGATCGACCCAGGGAAGTGCTTTACGAGAGGATAGAGGCCAGGGTGGAGCAAATGCTGGAGGAGGGGCTCCTGGAGGAGGTAAAGGATTTGGTCCGGGCCGGCTTCGGTCCGAACTGGGGGGCGTGGGAGACGATCGGCTACAAGGAGCTGGCCCTCTACCTGGACGGCCGGTACGAATACGAAGAGGCGGTTGAGGAGATCAAGAAGAATACCCGCCATCTGGCCAAGTATCAGCAAAACTGGATGGAGAAGCTGGAAGGGCTGACAAAACTCGAACTGGATAGAGAGAAAAACGTCCACCGGCGCCTTGCTTCCTTGGTCGGTTGAGAGACCTCGCCACCCTATCGTGATTTGCTTCTAGCTCCCGGCCAAAGGTTTCCGGCGAGTCCGGGGAGACGTTGGTTGATGAGTTCTTACCTTTGTCTCGACCGAAGGTATCCAATTACTCCCGTCGACCTTTTCCATGATACTTTGGTTAGTCCTGAATTTACTTGACGTCGATTTTCCTTTATGGTAAAGTGGTTGCGATGCTGGTTCTGACGGTCAGGAGAGTGTTTTTTTCGGTTTTTCGCTCTTTCCGGTGGAACCAGGGTAAATACTTGCACTGAAAGGCAAGAACTGCAATAATTATTATTGTTTGTGGCTTTTACGAAAGTGTTTTATTCGAATTTACACTGTACGATCTTGAGGATAGTGTCGTTTTAGCAGGGGGATGGAAAGGACTAGAATCCGGGCTGGTCGGCGGAGGTGGTGTTAGCTGAAATCCAAATTATGGATGAAAAAAGAGAGAACCGCGGCGGAAGATGGTCACTGGATACGTTGTGTACTTTTCGGAGGACGAACCATGTCAACAATGAACTCTTTTAATAAGGGGGTTAAATAAATGGAAGAAAAGTCGAAGATTTTGGTTATTTCGCTGGCAGTCGTTTTGATGGTTACCCCATTTGTTACTGCCGTGGCCCAGGGCGAGCCCCTGGATAGCACTTCGGGAAGCATATTCAGTTTTGGGACGGACGCCAAGTCGCTGTCAATGGGTGGAGCCTTCGTGGCGGTTGCGGATAATTATTCCGCCACTTACTGGAATCCGGCTGGTTTGACCCAGTTTTCCGGGGTCCAGCTGGGCGGGATGAACCTGCGGCCTTATGGGGTCTCCGGACTGAATTTCTCCTACGGCAGCGGTGCGGTAACCTTTCAGAACTTCGCTATCGGAGCCAATTACGGCCAGTTGAGCACGAATTTTTCGGAGCCTGGTTACGAGGACTATAATTACTCCGACACGTTAATCGGGGGCACCTTTGCCTACGGAATTGATTTCGCTAACTTTGGTGCTACGGTGAAGAGTTACGACCTTGATGGGTCCAATGGTCTGGGTTTTGACCTGGGAACGCTGATGACCTTCGACGGAATAAGCCTCGGTGTGGCCGCCATGGACGTGGGCGGAGTTAACCTCGGCGATAGTGGCTCCACCGTGACCCCGACTTACAGGCTGGGCCTGGCGGGCGGACACCTGGGTCGGGCTGCTGGTTCCGCGGAAGTCGATCTCCAGGGGGACAGCCTAGCGATGAAGGCGGGCTTCGAAGTATTGCCCATCGAACAGTTTGCCCTGAGGGGCGGAGTTCAGGTACCGAGTTCCGGCGGCCCCTCCTTCACGGTGGGCGCGGGGATAAATCTCGCCGGGTTGACTGTGGATATCGCCTGGCTCCAGAACAACACGGACTTTGCGGACGCCGACGGAGCGGGAGACACCTTGGTACTCTCTGCTGGGTTCCAGTTTGGCGCCTTCGGCGAAGAATCCGCTTAAGATAAGGAGGTATGATTGATGAAATTGACTAAGTACAAGGTTGGATTAACTTTAACGGTATTACTCTCTTTACTGCTTATTACCACCGTTTCGGGACTTGCTCTCACGGAGGATGATCTCACGAAGAACGGTGATACTTGGACCATTAAAACTCAAGCCGCTTTCGACAAACTAGTTGGGAATAAACTAAGTAGCGTCGACTTTGATGAGGAAGATGGACCGGATATAAGTCCCGGCGAGACCATTGCCCTCAGTACTGACCCCGATTCCTTCACCCAGACGGCTTCGATAACGATTGATCTGCAAAACATTACGTTTAAGGGCAACGGGAACTTGGTAAAAATTGCACAAAAAACTACGTCTCCATATGGTAATTACGATGAGGTGCATACAGGCTTCGATGGAAGTGACCCCGTGACGAAAACAGTTACCAGTAACCTGGTAATTGAAGCCTCCGGGGTTACTCTCGAAAACCTGGTTCTCGAACCCGCGGACATTGATTCAGCAGAGGGTACCGACGAGTTCGACTCAAACAATGCCATATTGGTGAATATAGAGGATTACTGCGCCTGCGAAGACATCGACCGGATGCAGTTTATCAATGTACTGACGGAGCCGTGTACTTTCTGTGGTTACGACTACGGGATTCGGTTTGTCGGTAAGGTAACGGATTATGGAATAAGGAAAACGGACTATTCGCAGGTTGATTTTGACGACGTCAGGATCAACAGTGTTGCGGTAGATGCCATTAACTTCGCCAGCTCCGTCGGCGATTTGACTGACATCAACTTCAACAAACTGTACGCGGGTAGAGCCGGCGAGTGTAGTGGTACTGGCTGTGCCGTGGAGGACAATGGAGCTGGACCTGGTCGGGGAATCCACTTCAACAACTACGGCAAGCTGGAACTCGTAACCCTGAAGAATAGTACCGGGTTAACCGACAGCACTATACTCGAAAGCTCCGAATACGGTATCGAGTACAATAACGACGGAATAAGAATCAACGGGAGCACGGTAACCAAGGTAAACCGCTTCAGAATGGAGAACTTTGAAATCAAGAATAACTGTGACAACGGAATAAATATTAGCGGTGATTGCACCAGCGGTGGCGAATGCAGTGTCGAGGGCGACTCGGACTCGGCCTCCGCCATCGAATATATCGATATGACCCTCAGGGACGTGGAAATATCTGAAAACGGCGACCCGTTAACCTCCGGTGATGAAGTCGATCCAGCGGGAGAAGGAGTTTTTGATGGCGGATTCGGCATTCTAGTGGGATCCGCTACGTGTCCTTTTGATGATATCGGTTTGGACATGTGCTACAGTACCGCCAAACTGGACCAGGTCGTTCTGGATAACGTCAGGGTCTTCAACAACAGCAGCGGTGGAGCCGGATTCTTCGTCTCCTCCGTCACCGGCGGCGCTTCCGACCCGGGACTCCAGGTGGAGGACAGTCAGTTTAATGAGGACGAGGGTGATAATACCGCCCAAGGATTTGGTCTGACCGTCGCCGGCTACGAGGGAATTAACGGGGTAGAGATAAATAATTCCACCTTCCACGACCACGA
>CAYZUF010000071.1:0-7517 GCA_964481645.1 uncultured Thermotogae bacterium | reverse complement strand
GCACCGTCCATCTTCGAGAGCTCGCTCAACCGCTGGGAGGTAACCTCGGAGTCTATCCGGAAACCGCTGGTAATGACCCCTTCTATCTCCTCTAGAGAAGAGAGGACCAGTAATC
Organism: uncultured Thermotogae bacterium; assembly: GCA_964481645.1. Taxonomy (GTDB): domain Bacteria; phylum Bipolaricaulota; class Bipolaricaulia; order M55B111; family M55B111; genus JAGXLP01. The sequence goes on along the minus strand of CAYZUF010000071.1, from coordinate 7,402 downwards.
CTCCGTGACCCTGTTCGACTATCCGATCTATAGCGTCCCTCAATTGAGTTCCGGGAGCTATCTTCTGCAGCAATTCTTCCAGGGACTTGAAAGGCATATTACTCCTTCAATTCGAGTTCCGAAATCGCCGCGGTCAGGTTGCTGACCGCCTGGACCTCCAGTTCCGGCCTCAATCGATCGCGATTCGCGTTTGTCTCGGGGATTAAGGCTTCTCGGTACCCCAGTTTCTGAGCCTCGTTTATTCGGGCTCTCAAATTCTTTACCGGCCTTATTTCGCCGCTTAATCCCACCTCGCCAATTATAACGGTTTGTCCGGGGATATTTCTGCCCTGGAAACTGGAGAGAATCGCGCTAACTATCCCCAGGTCGGCGGCCGTTTCCTCGACCGTAAAGCCTCCAACCACGTTGAGATAGATATCGAACTCCTGTAGGTTTATCCCCAGCTGTTTTTGAATGACGGCGAAAAGGAGAGAGGTACGATTGTAATCCAGGCCGGTGGTCTTTCTCTGGGGATTGCCCCCGTAGTTGGAGGGGGTTACCAGGGCCTGAATCTCGGTCAGTATCGGCCTGGTCCCTTCCACGGTGCAGACCGTCGAGGCCCCTTTCTGACTTGAATGGCCGTCCTTCTTGGCGAAGAACTGAGACGGGTTCAGTATTTCCCGCAGCCCATCCTCCGTCATCTGAAAAAGGCCCAGTAGATCGGTAGAGCCGAACCTGTTCTTCTCCGGGCGCAGGAGTCTGAGGTTGCTATCCCGCTTCCCTTCGAAGGATATCGTGGAGTCGACCAGGTGTTCTATCGTCTTTGGTCCGGAAAACTCGCCGGACTTGGTTATATGACCGACCAAAAGAGTAGCTATCTCCTTCTGTTTGGCCAGTTTCGTGAACTCCCTGCCCAGTTCTCGTACCTGTTTGGTGCTCCCCAGAGAAGTCGAACCGTTCGCGCTCTGGAGGGACTGGATGGAATCCACCACCACACAGATCGGATCGATCCGGTTTAGGTGACTGACCGCTTTCTCCAAGCTCTGTCCGCTGTAGATGATTAATTCGTCAGAGGAGAGATTCAGTCGGTCCGCCCGCATCTTCAGCTGTTTGGACGATTCCTCGCCCGAAATGTAGAGTACCTTCCCCTCTTTCGATAGGTTAGTGGCCGCCTGAAGGAGCAGCGTGGACTTCCCGATTCCCGGAGCACCTCCTAGCAGGACTACCGATCCCGGGATCAATCCTCCGCCCAAGACGCGGTCGAATTCTCCGATTTGCGTGGGAATTCTTTCCCGGGAATCGAGAGAAAGTTCTGAAAGGGGTTTGGGATCTTCGTCGCCTAAGTCACTGCGAGGAGATCCTTCTTCCGCCTCGCCCTTCCTGAAGGCGTCCCATTCTCCACACTTTGGACATCGTCCCAGCCATTTGACGGAAGTGTATCCACAATTAGTGCATTCGTAAGCCATTCATTATCAATCTCCAACGCCAACGGCGCTCTTGTTGTTTACCCCCTCAAGAACGATGTCCCCTTCTTCTGAGTTGACGTAAACCGAATCCCTGTCGGAGAAGTCGCCCTGTAGCAGGTGATCGGAAATTTTGTTCTCGATCAAGCGTTCTATGGTTCTTCTCATCGGCCGGGCCCCGTATTTGGGATCGTATCCTTTTTCTACGAGTATCTCTTTGGCTGGCCGGGAGAGTTCCAATCCCAGTCCGTGCTTCTCCTGCAACCTCTCCCTCAGACTGTCCAGCATCAGGTCCGCAATCTTAAAGACCTCGTTTTCCGTGAGCTGGTGGAAGACGACCAGGTCGTCCAGGCGGTTGAGGAATTCGGGTCTAAATTCGTCCTTGACCTTGTCCATGACCATGTTTTTCATCTCTTCGTAGGATTCCTTGGAATCCACGGTCTTTGATCCGAACCCCAGCTGGGTTTTGTCCGTAATGAGCTTCCCCCCCAGGTTGGAGGTCATTATCATTACGCTATTTCGGAAATTTATCTGCCGCCCCTGGGAGTCGGTAAGAACCCCGTCTTCCATCACCTGGAGCAGGATGTTGAAGACGTCGTGATGGGCCTTCTCGATTTCGTCGAATAGAATCACGGAATGGGGTCTGTGGCGCACCGCTTCCGTAAGCTTGCCGGCCTCTTCGTAGCCAACGTAACCCGGTGGAGCACCGGTTAAGCGGGAGACGTTGAACTTTTCCATGTACTCGGACATATCTACCCTGATCAGGGCTTCCTCATCACCGAAGAGGAATTCGGCGAGTGTCTTGCTTAATTCCGTCTTCCCCACTCCCGTCGGCCCGAGGAACATGAAGGATCCGATCGGACGATTTGGGTCCTTTACGCCGGCATAAGCTCTCCGCAAGGACTGGGATATGGCGTTTACGGCCTCGTTCTGGCCGATCAAACGCTTGTGGATCTCCTCCTCCATGTCGACCATCCGCTTTCTTTCTTCCTTCTGTAACCGGCCTACGGGAACTCCGGTCCAGGAGGAGACCATCTCCGCTATGTCCTTGCCTTCGACCAGTCCGTCTCCGTTGTGAGATCTATCTTCGTTCTCGTCGTAATTTTCCAGTTTCTCGGTGAGCTTTCGCCTTTGATCTCTCAGTTCCGCCGCTTTTTCGTAGTTGCCCTCGTCCGTTGCCTCCTCCTCCCGTTTCTTTATGCTTACCCTCTCTCGGGAGACTTCTCTTAGCTCGGGAGGAAGATTAAAGTTCTCCAGTCTGACCTTTGCCGCCGTCTCGTCGATTAGGTCGATTGCCTTGTCCGGCAGGAACTGTCCTGTTATGTAACGGTCACCCAATCTCGCGGCCTGCTCGATGGCCTCCTCGGTGATCTTTATATTGTGGTGTTGTTCGTATCTATCCTTAATTCCCTGGAGGATCTCTATGGTATGTCTTATAGTCGGTTCCTCCACGGTTATGGTCTTGAACCGACGCTTCAGTGCCGGGTCCTTCTCCACGGACTTGCGGTAATCGTCGATTGTGGCCGTCCCTATACTCTGAATCGCTCCCGAGGCCAGGGGCGGTTTCAGGATCGAGGAGGCGTCTATTGCTCCTTCGGCTCCGCCCGCGCCGACTACGGTGCTGAGTTCGTCGATGAAGAGGATTATTTCTTCCTGGTTGGTAACCTCGTTAATCAGGGACTTTAGCCTCTGTTCGAACTCTCCCCGGTACTTGGTTCCGGCCACCATTGCCGCCATGTCTACTTCGTAGATTATCTTCGAGGCCAGGATACTTGGTGCCTCCTGGTTTGCTATCTTCTGGGCCAGTCCCTCCACTATGGCAGTTTTTCCTACCCCGGCTTCCCCGATAAGGACGGGATTGTTCTTCTTCCTTCTGGTTAAAGTCTGGATTACCCTGTTGATCTCCTCTTCTCTGCCTATTACCGGATCCAGTTCTCCGTCTTTTGCCTCTTCGATCAAGTTCCGTCCGAATTCTTCCAGGACTCCTTCTTCCGGGCTTCCCTTTTCCGTGGACTGGAGCTTTAGCTCCATTCCCTGGTTGGAGTCTCCCTTGCGAACCATGGAGAAGTAGGACCTGGCTTTTCTGGTGGTGATTCCGAATTGCTTGATGACCGAGGATGCAGTTCCGTTGCCCTCCTCCAGGATACTTATCAGGAGATGAGCCGGCTCGATTTTGTTTTCACCCTGATCGGAGCGAGCCTCGTCGTAGCCCATTTTCATTATCTTCTTCAGCTGGGATGTGGGCTCTAACTCGTCCTGCAGCGGGAGGGAGAGCTCTTCCTCGTCGTTGCGCTTAACCACGCGCAATACGTGATGGTAGGAGAGCCCGTTGTCCTTGAGGAACTTGTAAACTCTGGTATTTTTGGCCCTTAGCAGGGCTAGCAATAGGTGTTCCGGAGAAACTGCCTTGTCGTTTAACTTCTCCGCCTCGTCGTATGCCGTAGCCATTATCTCCATGGATTTCTTCGAAAACTTCTTGTACATGTTGCTCACCTAGCCCACCTCCCAGAGGATGTTTTAGCTAACAAATTATATATAACCACGATTATCAATTTCAAAATGAATTCTCCCCGTAATCCGGCCTGAGTGTCGAGGGCGCGGGAAGAGGTCGGGAACAGCATTCTCGATTTCGGAGGAAGATTGATTATTCACTTTCTTCGCTTGCCTCTTCGGTTTCTGCTTCTTCTTCCCCTTCTTCCACTTCCTCTCCCTCTTCTACTTCTTCCTCACCTTCCAGCACTTCCTCACCCTCCAGCACTTCCTCACCTTCTTCTAGCTCCTCTTCGGCCAGCAGCTCTTCGCCGATCGTGGGCTCGGTAAGGTCGATTTCGATTTCCTTTCTCGGGGAAAGGATAGAGAGTACCGTTCGATCCTCCGGGGTCAGGATTTCCAGATCACCGAGGTCCAGGTCGGAGACGTGGATGGAGTCCCCGATTTCTAGCTCCTCGACGTCCAGCCTGAGAATTTCCGGGATGTCTGACGCTTCACCGTAGACGGTGATGGTCTCCATCAGCTGATCCAGAATCCCGCCGGAGTTGACCCCTTCCGGAGTTCCGACCGTCACCACGGGTATCTCGATCTCTACCGGATGTTGGTCAGGAACCTCGTAGAAGTCTATATGAAGGGGCTCATCGGTCAGATGATCGTATTGAATGTCTTTGAGAAAGACTTTGTGGTCTTTGTTGTCTATTGATAGCTCCAGACGAGTACTTCTGGTCACCTCTTTCAGGAGTTCCGTTACCTCTTTCTTGTCCGCAGTCACGCTCGTGGAATCCCTCTCTGGTCCGTATACGACCGCCGGAAGCTTACCTTCTTCTCGCAAAGTATTTGGGTTTCTATCCGTGTCTCTCTCGCTTACCTGAAGCTTTTTCATCAAATATCACCTTTTTGGATTTCTGGTTCCGAAAGTACTTGTACTTAAACTAATTATATTAGGAATGGGGGAACAAAGTCGATACCGACTTTTCCCGGTATATTCTTTTGATCGTCCTGGCGAAAAGCCCCCCCACGGAGATATAGTTAATGAAGTCGGCTTTCCTCGCCTCGGGATTGTGGATGGTGTTGGTTACGGTCACCGAATCTATGGGGGAAGTCCGAATTGACTCCAGAGCGTCCTCTGCGAAAATACCGTGAGTACAGATGGCTTTTATCTGTTTGGATCCTCGACGTTCCAGAGTCTCGGCCACTTCGGTCAGGGTTCCTGCGGTACTGATTATGTCATCTACTATTAGACATATCTTTCCGTCGACTTCCCCGATTAAATTCAATACTTCGACCTCACCGTCTTCGGTATTTCGTTTCTTTTCGACAATTGCCAGTGGCATGTCGAGCTTCCGGGAAACCTGTCTGGCCCTTTTCGCTCCTCCCACGTCGGGGCTCACTACTACTCCTTGCTGGGGAGAAATCTCTTCCTTGATACTATTTGCCAGGACGGGATCGCCCCGCAGGTTGTCAACCGGGATGTCGAAGAAACCCTGGATCTGTCCCGCGTGCAGATCCACGGTTAGTACCCGATCCGCACCGGCCGTAGAGATAAGATTGGCCACCAGCTTGGCGCTAATTGGAACCCGGCCGGTCTGCTTTCTGTCCTGTCTGGCGTAACCGTAGTAAGGAATCACCGCCGCAATCCGCTTGGCCGAAGCTCTCTTTAAGGCGTCGATTATCAGGAGAAGTTCCATCAGGTTCTGGTTTACCGGGGGAGCGATCGATTGGACAACGAAGACGAAAGCTCCCCTCACCGTCTCCTGGACATGTACGTGCACTTCCCCGTCCGGGAACCTGTCCACGGTCGCTTCGGTTAGCTCCTTGTCGAGATTGGAAACGATTTCCTGAGCTAATACAGGGTTCGAATTACCCGTAATTACCTTTAGATCCTCCAATTTGATCTCCTCGATTTATTCTTGATTGGGTGGGTTTATGGTCCAACTTTAGTCGGTTCAACTACCTGGTTCGGTCCGAGGTGTTGAAATGGTTCTACCAGTGCCCCTTCCCCGATCCTGGTACCGTTCACCACCGCGTGGGCGATGTTCACCCCGGCTCCGATCCTCCCGTCTGTGATTTCCACGTTGGGACCTATCTTTGCGTCCGGCCCAATTTTCGTTCCCCCTTTTATTACCGTGAATGGTTCCACGCGTGTATCCTGCTCTATTTCTACCTCGCTGTCTATTCTTGTCGATTCCGGATCGACTATGGTTACCCCGGCATCCATCAAGCTCTCGATCTTCCTTTGGTTTAATACCTGACCGGCCCGAGCTAGATCCCTTCTCGTATTGACACCCAGGAACTCCTCGGGTGACTCCGCCTCTATACCCGTCACCGTTTCTCCCCGCTCCACGGAATGTTTGACCAGATCGGTAAGATAAAATTCCTCCTGAGCGTTTTCCGGGTCGATAGAGCCTAGCTCCTTCCAGGTCTCTTCGCGGTTGGGGAGCAGGTAGACTCCCGTATTTACTTCCTTTATTTCCTTTTCATTATCGGTGGCATCCTGTTCCTCTATAATCTCTTTCAGTCGTCCCTCTCCATCTCGTTTGATCCGCCCGTAGCCTTTGGGATCGCTCCTCCTCACGGTCAGGAGTGAAAACACGGAGTCCCGGCCTTGAGCCGAATTGATAAAACTCTCCACCGAAGAGGTCGTCACCAGAGGGAGATCCCCCGGAAAGATCAGGAAAGTGTCACTCCCTATTTCCTGCCTGGCCTGGAGAAGAGCGTGAGCGGTCCCGTTTTGCTCTTTCTGGACCGCGTATTTCAGGTCCCAGGTCGCCAGTTTATCTCGAACCAGTTCTCCCTTGTAACCGACGACAACGATAACTTTGGACAATTCTAAGGGATATAGAGATTCGAGTAAATGACCGACCAGCGGTTTCCCGCCGATTTCGTGCACCACCTTCGGTTTGGCGGAGTTCATTCGCGTGCCCTTGCCCGCTGCCAGAATGACACAATCCATCACATTTCACCGGTTAAATATAATTAATTGCTTTCTTGGTTGCAATAAAAAAAGCGTTGCCGGACAATAATCGGGATCCGGATTTGTTGGTTGAATCCGGCTTTCTATTATCTACAATCAAGGAAAAGAGGAGGTAGTATGGCTGAGATTAAATACACTCAGGATCACGATTGGGCACGTAGAGAGGGGGCCACCGTAACCATTGGCATTACTGATTACGCGCAACAGGAGCTAGGGGATATAGTCTTCGTGGAGCTGCCAGAGTCCGGTGAAGAGTACGCCAAAGGCGAGGAAATGGTGGTGGTGGAATCGGTAAAATCAGTTTCGAACGTAGAGGCACCAGTAAGCGGCACGGTAATCGAAGTGAACGATAGTCTGGAGGGGGAGCCGGAGAAGATAAACGAATATCCTTTCCAGGAAGGATGGCTGGTAAAACTTGAAATGTAAGGCGAGGAAGACTTCCAATCCCTGTTGGGGGAATCGGAGTACGAAGATCTTAAAGAGCAGGAATCTTAAC
>CAYZUF010000070.1:0-7587 GCA_964481645.1 uncultured Thermotogae bacterium | reverse complement strand
CAGGGATAGCAGATTTCTTTATGGTCAGAGGTTTCCCCGGGGCCCGTCAAGATTTCTCCGGGAAATACCGGAAGAGGAGTTGAGGGAGCTGGACGAAAACCGAACCCATATCACCCAAGGAGCCGGTAGTTTCAAGGAATCTACCGGCGGGGGGAAGGACTGGAAAGAGTTTCTAGGATGAGTTGAAATTGTTGGCACCTGCCTTATAATTGGTGAGCAGTTTTTGTCGAGTTTAATTTTGTTTGTCCGTTTATTCTTATCCAAACGTGCAACCAACCCAAATTGGTACCTAAAGTAATATAAAAGACATACCGATGCTAGGTTCCCGGGAAGTGGTGGTAGCTGATTCCAAGGCCAGCGGGATAGGCTCAAGGAGAGCTGGAGGGCTTTATGCCATTATATAAATACCACTGTACCGAATGTGATAATGAGTTTAAAGTTTTGCAAAAAAACGGGGAGAAAGACGAGGAGCCGGCATGTCCTGAATGCGGAAGTCGGAAAGTTGACAGGATGATTTCGCGCGTCGGCATCCGATTTAAAGGCAGTGGTTTTTATCGAACTGATTATGGCGGTAATGGCAGTTATAGAGGGGATGGTAGTAACGGAACCGACGGTGGAAATGACGAGGAGTCGGGAGAAGAAAAGTCCGATCGAGCAGCGGAGACAGAGTAAGAGATCAATCGGGAATTGACCGGCTGGATTGGTCGTCGACGAGGGTGGTCACTCTACGGATCGAAGTTGTCTCAACAGGTTGGGGGCGATTTCGGGCTAGCTGATAATTCCCTATTGGCTCAAAAGAGGGGTATTGGTTCTTTCTATTTCTTTCCTGGTTTTTTTGGCTTCTGTCTACCGAGGTCCGAGGTGGACCACCTGGGACCGGGGTCTCTCACATCTACGACGAACGTTGCGTTGGCGAGGTCAGCGTGAACTTATTTGATTGTTCGCAAATGGACGAGCTCGCTAATCGTCCCAAAGAATCTCTTTTCGTATCTCAGTCATCCTAAGATATATACGTCCGGGTTTAGTTATCGACTTTCTGTCGATTTGGTCGAAAGCCAGGGTGGTAAGTGATTAGTTTCTCCAGTGGTTGTTTTCTCATAGCGAGGTGATCGTGGATGCTGTCAGGTGACGATATTGAGGAAGTAAAATTGATGTTCGCTTCCCCGGAGGAGATCAGGAGATGGTCGCACGGGGAGGTTACCGAATCGGAGACGATAAATTACAGGACTCATAAGCCGGAAAAAGGTGGGCTTTACGCGGAAGAGATATTTGGCCCCGAAGAAGACTATAAATGTGCCTGTGGTAAGTACGAAGGGAAAAAGTACGAGGGGATTACCTGTGAAAAATGTGGGGTTCTAGTTACCGATTCCTCGGTCCGGCGAAAAAACATGGGGCATATCGAGTTGGCCAGTCCGGTCATCCATTTTTGGTTCTTGAAAGGAATTTCCAGCCCACTAAGCAAATTATTAAACATCAAAAAGAAGACTCTTCGAAAGATAGCTTACTACGAAGCAGAGACCACTCTGGAAGATATTTCCATCGTTACCTCTTCCGATGAAGACAAAGTTCGCGAGGGCGAGAGGCTTTACAGTTCCGAACTGGAAATACTTTCTCGCCACCTCGAGTTTGAGACGGAGACCGGAATAGTAATAAATGACGCTCCGCAGTTAGTTGCCGGCGAGGCGGGGGAAGTTTCGATTGAGCACAAAAAGCTCCAGAACGGTGAAGGACTGGCCCTGGTAACCGTAGGCGACCAGGAGTTTCCCGTATCGGAAGAAGTGATTCTTGAGGTCAGCGACGGTGAGGAAGTGGAGGAAGGGGATCTAATTGCCGAAACGCCGGTGGGAGAAGTGTGTTCGGAGACTTTTCACGATATGCTCACCTCAAGGTACGGGGATGATATCGATTCGGAGCTCGCTCAGGAAGAGGTGGACAACCTGGCATTTCTGGTCACCTCCGTGGAAGACGAAGAGGTTCCGCTTGAAGTCGGGCAAAAAATCACTCAACTGGGGAAAGAAGCTTACGAGAGGTTGTATCCTGCCGGCTTTTCCGCTTTTACGGGAGCCAAGGGGATAAAGGGTCTGCTGGAAAATATCAACCTGGAGGAACTCAGCCAGAAGTTGAGTAATCGCCTGGACAAGGAGACTTCGAAGACGGCGAAGAACAAGTTGTCCAAGAGGCTCAGCGTGGTGGAAAAGCTCAGGGATTCCGGTAATAGTCCCGACTACATAGCTCTGGAAGCTATACCCGTGCTTCCCCCGGACCTGCGGCCCATAGTACACCTGGAAGGGGGGAAATTTGCCACTACGGATCTGAACGACCTCTACCGAAGGATAATAAACCGAAATAACCGACTTAAGCGGTTGGAGGATATGGGGGCACCGGAGGTAATTCTCAGGAACGAACGCCGAATGTTGCAGGAGTCGGTGGATGCTATCATTCACAACGAAAAGAAAAATACCCCGATTCAAGGCAAGGACGACCGTCCCCTTAAGTCTCTTTCGGACAGAATTTCAGGAAAGCACGGACGGTTGAGGCGTAACCTGCTGGGGAGGAGAGTCGACTACTCCGGGCGGGCGGTAATCGTCGTCGATCCCGAGTTGAAACTCTGGGAGTGCGGGGTGCCCAAGAAGATGGCACTTGAGCTCTTCAAGCCGTTTGTAACTCGTTATTTGGACGATACGACTTACTCCGACTATAACGAGGTAAAGAACAAGGCCCTCTCCGGAGAGATGCCCGACGTCTGGAATTACCTCGAGGAGTTACTTGAGGAACGGCCGGTATTACTCAATCGGGCCCCCACGCTTCACCGCCTGGGGATTGAGGCATTTGAGCCGAAACTTGTTGACGGCGACGCCATTCACATCCATCCTCACGTTTGTCCTCCTTACAATGCCGACTTCGATGGCGATCAGATGGCCATTCATCTCCCTCTGACCAGGGAGGCCGTAGAAGAGTCCCGGGACAGAATGCTGGCTTCCAAGAATTTGCTTTCTCCTGCCTTCGGCGGTCCTCTGACCAAGCCGACCCAGGACCAGATATACGCCTACTACTACCTAACCGAGGTCGACGAGGAAGGGAAGGGAAAGGGTAAGTATTTTGCGGATCTACAGGAAGCTAAACGGGCTTACGAAAACGAGGTAATTGACCTTCACGCACCGATTAAGTTAAGAATTGACGGCGAAATCAAAGAGACCACCCTGGGTCGTGCGAAGCTCAACAAGTTGTTTCCCAAGGATTTGCGGGATTATGACAAGCGCTTCGAATCTTCCGATATCTCCGACCTGCTAATGGAAGTCTACGAAAACTACGGAAACGAAAGGGTGGTTAGCCTGCTGGACAATCTAAAGGAGCTCGGGTTTTCCGAAGCGACTCAGTCCGCCCTGACCATATCGACCAAGGACTGTCTGGCCCCTTCCCAAAAATCCGTGATTCTGGACCAGGCCATGGAAAGGGTTAGTCGGATCGACGAAATGTACGAAAAAGGTCTTGCTTCGGAGGAAGAGAGGACATCTACGATAATCGATATCTGGCACGAGACGGTAGATAGGGTGGAAGAGACTACCATGGACAACTTTGCCCAGAACAAATTTAACTCCCTCCAGATGATGGTCGGCTCCGGTGCCCGGGGGAGTGCGGATCAGGTAAAACAACTGGCAGGGATGCGAGGTTTGATGGCTGACCCCTCAGGAGACGTGATTGAGATGCCCGTCAAGTCGAACTTTAGGGAAGGTCTGGATATGATGGAGTACTTCATTTCTACTCACGGGGGCCGTAAAGGGACTGCTGACACCGCTTTGAAGACGGCGGACTCCGGTTACTTAACCAGGAGGTTGGTGGAAGCAGTCTCCAACATCGTGGTCCGGGAGGAAGATTGCGGGACGAATAGAGGTGTGGAGATAGATCCCCTTAGGTACGACGGAGGCGAGTTGATGGAGAGCATCGAGGAACGGGTCTACGGAAAAACGCTGGCCGAGCCGGTGATAGACCCCGGTGACGGCAGCGTGATGGGTGAAGAAGGTGAGTTAGTCGGCAAGGAACTTGCCTCTCGCCTGGCGAGTCAAAGGGTTACGGTTGACCTCGACGGCGGAAGCGCGGAAAAGACCATCGGGACCAATAGTCTGGATAACATCCGGGATTCGGAGGACGGCAGCGTCATTGTGGGCAGGGATGAACCGATAGGACCAGTTGAGCTGGAGAGGTTGAGGAACAGCGACGTGAAACGGATTGAGGTCAGGCCGAGAATTGTGGTCAGGTCCCCGGTAACCTGCGAAACGGAAAAGGGGGTCTGTCAGCAATGCTACGGGATGGATCTGTCAACCCATGAACTGGTGAAGAAGGGAGAGGCCGCCGGAATAATTGCGGCTCAATCCATCGGTGAGCCTGGTACCCAGTTGACCATGAGGACTTTTCACTCCGGCGGAGTGGCCGGTGAGGATATCACCCAGGGTCTTCCCCGGGCGGAGGAATTGTTCGAGGCAAGAAAAACCACGAAGAGCGCCCAGGCCACTATTACGGACATCGAGGGTCACGTCACCGAGATGGAAGATACGGAAGAAGGGAAACGGATCGAGATCGAGGGCGAACCGCAGGAGCTTACCCTTCCCTCCGCTTTATCCCTGGTCGAGCCCGAGGAAGAGGTCGATCTTTCCGAGCTCGCCGATACTACCAGCCCTCATGCCGGTACCGTTAGGCTTGTCCAAGAAGGGGATCGGACGGTTATGTACCTTCTAATGAGCAGGTCGGATGCCTTTTACGAATTGCCCGACGGGATCGAGATAAGTCAGGAATCGGGTGACTTCGTGGAGAAAGGTGACGTTCTGTGTGAAGAGGTCGAATTGGAACAGGTCTTCGCCAAGAGAAAGGGTACCGTGGAACGGATAGATAAGGGGCAGCGTTTGATTTCTTTGGAGGACGATCAAGGAAATTACGTCGATCACTTGATCCCCCCGATGGCCCAACCCCTGGTGGAAGAGGGTGAAGGCGTTGAGGAAGGAGAAGAACTTCTCGACCTCAAGCGCTCGGACGAGTTGACCGCCGACAAGTCCGGCCGATTGGTGGTGGCGGATGGAGTGGCAATTATATTCCAGCCCGAGGACGGAAGAAAAAGGATACCGATCTCCGAATCCATGATTCCGGAAGTCGTGGACGGGGAAGAGGTAAAAAAGGGCAAGGCGCTTTTCTCCATCGACAGGCCGGCCGGCAGGAAGCTAATTATAGATTCGCTGGAGGAAGTAGACCAGGATTTTGTCCGGATTAACTATCGTTATCGGGAGGAAGTGACGGTTAACCACTCGCCGGTCGTCGAGCTCGGAGATAAGGTCAAGCCCGGTGAACAGCTGTCCAAGGGCGTGATACCCCCCCATAACCTCCTGGACAAAGCAGGGGTGGATAGAACTTACGAGTATTTACTTACCGAAATTCAGAAGGTCTACAAGAGTCAGGGTGTTGATATCAACGATACCCACGTGGAGATAATCATCGCTCAAATGCTGAATAACGTGATCGTCAGCGATCGGGGGGATTCGGACTTGACTCAAAACGAATTGATCACCCTGGAGGAGTTCCGCAACGTGGTCCAGAAGCTGCGGACCAGGAACGAGGAGATCCGGGAGGAACGCAGAGAGATCATTGGAAGTGAAGTAGCCAAAGACGTTTACCGGGGAAGCCGGTTGATCGCACAGGAAGGGGAAACGGTGAACGAGGGCCTGCTGGATTACGCCACCGAGTCCGGAGTGGAGAAGATTCCGGTAATCGTCGATGGAGAGGTCCTCGAACCGAGGATCAAGGAGTTCAAGCTACCCGAGGGTGATCGGCAGTTGCTCCGTATTTCTAAGTCCGCTCTCAAGACCAAGGGATGGCTTTCCGCGGCTTCCTTCCAGAGAACTACTTCCGCGCTGACCAATGCCGCGCTCAGTGGACAGTCCGATGAACTCAAGGGGCTTAAGCCGAATATAATTGTGGGTAAAAAGGTCTCCGTGGGAACCGGCTTCGAAGACGATTACCTTGAAGACGAGGACGAAGCAGAGGAAGAGGAGTTAACTCCCGTGGAGCCTAGCTCAGCTTGACAATAAAAAGGGGCTGGCTTATAATTTCGGACACTTATAGGAGTGGTGAAAAGAAGATATGCCGACGATTAACCAGTTAGTCAGGAAAGGCAGGGAGACGAAAAAGAAGAAGACAAGTTCCAGAGCTTTGGAGGGCTGTCCCCAGAAGCGGGGAGTAGTTACTAGGGTCTATACTAGAGGACCCAAGAAGCCCAACTCGGCTTTGAGGAAGGTTGCTCGAGTTAGGTTGAGTAACGGTAAAGAAGTCACTGCTTATATCCCGGGTGAGGGGCACGAGCTACAGGAACACGCCGTGGTTTTGGTGCGGGGAGGACGGGTTAAGGATCTACCCGGGGTGCGATATCATATTGTTCGAGGTGCGTACGACGTAACCGGGGTCGACGGAAGGAAACAGGGCCGGTCAAAATATGGAACCAAGAAGGCAAGCTAGGAGGAAGGATTAATGGGACTGCCTGGACGTGACGTAAATCAGGATATAAAGCACGGAAGCAAGCTGGTTGGTAAATTTGCAAATTATATAATGCAGGACGGGAATAAGAATCTGGCCGTTAAAATCATTTATGAGGCCTTTGATCTGATTGAAGATAGGGAAGGGGAACCTGGAGTAAAAGTCTTCCGTGAAGCGGTCGATAATATTTCGCCCGAGCTGGAGACGCGAAGCAGGAGAGTTGGAGGTGCCAACTACCAGGTCCCTTATGAGGTGTCACCGGATAGACAGGTGGCCCTCGCCTTTCGCTGGTTGGTTAGCGTTGCTTCGAGCAGAAACGAACCCCGGATGGCAGAGCGTTTGACGAGCGAGATAATATTGGCCAGCAATAAGGAAGGGAAAGCTTACGAGAAAAAGCTTGAATCCCACCGACGCGCAGAGGCAAATAAGGCCTTTGCCCATTACCGCTGGTAAATCCCCGGCGTTTCGAGATTTATCCGGTTTATCTTTCCCGGTCCTTTCTAACGACGAGTGGGTTTTGGTGTAACAGGAAAGGTATCTAAAACTATGATAATGACAAAACAAAAACAGAAGACTGACTCCATCGTGGACGAGCAGTTGAGGGATGAGGAGCTCGAGGTGATGCGCAATATCGGCATCATGGCGCATATTGATGCCGGGAAGACCACTGCTACGGAGCGGATGCTTTACTATACCGGTCGGACCTACAAGATGGGGGAAGTCCACGACGGGGATGCCGAGATGGACTGGATGGACCAGGAAAAGGAACGCGGGATAACGATCACCTCTGCTGCTACCACCTGTTACTGGCGGGACCACCAGATCAATATAATAGACACGCCGGGCCACGTGGACTTTACTGCCGAAGTGGAGAGGTCCCTGCGGGTCCTGGACGGGGCAGTCGCCCTCTTCTCCGGAGTGGAGATGGTAGAGTCCCAGTCGGAGAAGGTCTGGCGGCAGGCAGATCGATATAATATTCCCAGGATTGCCTTTGTCAACAAGCTGGATAGGGGGGAATCCAGGTACGAAAAGGCGTTCGAAATGGTCGAAGACCGGGTGGGGGTAAGCACC
>CAYZUF010000069.1:0-7685 GCA_964481645.1 uncultured Thermotogae bacterium | reverse complement strand
CCAAATCTCTTATTCAGGTTCTCAACCCTTAACACCTAAATCACCTCTATACTTTATTTGCCAGGATTTAACAATCTATTACTGGAAATCTTCCCGGTTTCTGGCGTTTTAACCGTGCAGGCCGGGAATACCTGTAGAAAGTTAGTGGAACTTCCTCCACTGTAGTTCCTCGTTAAACGGATAGATTATTCGTCTTCCCTGTCTTGCTTGAGCCTGCTGGATTTATCCGTTGCCTCCTCTATTGCCTTGAAAAATGCCACCCGAACTCCTCCTTCTTCCAACTTCATTACGGCGTCTACGGTAACTCCTGCCGGGGTGGTAACCATGTCCTTAAGCTTGGCCGGATGTTCGTCCGTTTCCAGAACCATTTTGGCGGCACCGAGGAGGGACTGGGCAGCAAGCTTGGTTGCTATGTCGCGGGGCAAACCCACCCGAACTCCCGCTTCTATAAGGGATTCTATAATAAGATATCCGTAGGCCGGGCCGGACCCCGAAAAGCCGGTGATCGCGTCCATCAAAGTTTCCTCGCTCAAAACCTCGACCAACCCCACGGGCTCGAATATTCGCTTTGCCAGCTCCAGGTCCTTATCCTCCGCAAAAGTTCCCGCTACAATGACCGTGGCACCTTCGTTGACCGTAATGGCCGTGTTTGGCATAGATCTTACGACCGGGACTTCTCTATCTATTTTCGATTCGATAAATTCCGTGGTGATCCCCGCAGCGACTGATATTATCAGTTGGTCCCGATCGAAAAGACCGTTTACCCCGTCGAGTACTTTCTCGATCATCTGGGGCTCGACGGCGAGGACGACTATCTCCGCTTCCTCCACTACCCGCTGGTTGTCGGTGGTGGCCAGGATACCGTACTTTTCTCCCACTTCTCGGGCACTTTCCTGGTGCGAGGTGCTGCCGATGATTTGGTCCGATCCGGCTATCTCGTTTTTAATCAGGGCTTCGACGAGAGTCCCCCCGATGGTTCCTACGCCGATAATTCCGATTTTTGTCCCGTCTGGGTCATTGAATTGATCTTCCACAATATACACACCCAATTACTAGAATATGTCCAGGTAAAATAAACTGAAGATTATCATAAGTAATTAGGGCGGTGGTTACAAGGGGAGACGCAAGAGTAGTAGGGGGGCGCTCCCAGCCCATTAGGAGGTAAAGAGATCTTTACCGGGATGGAGGAAGTCGTCGTCTTCGGGGAGCTCTCTGCTCTGGCTTTTCTCTTTCAGAAGGGAGGAGAAGGTTCGAGCGTCTTTAGCCGATTGTCCCTGGAAGTGGTTGTTGAAGAGGACCACCGTCTTTTCTGTTTCCTTCTCAAGTTGTTCTGTCTTTTCCACCCAATCCTCCAGCTCTTCTTCCCGGTAGGAGTAGTCGTACCTCATATAGGGTTCGGGGGCGTTCCACCAGTCTTCTTCCGCCCTTCCGTGGAACCGGATATACCCCAGATTGGTGGTGGACCGGACCACTGGTGGAACCAATCGGGGCAATCGGGGCATGTCCACACAGACGTAGCCCAGGGACCTTTCTTCCAGGAAATCGAAGGTTTCCTCCTTTATCCAGTACTCGTTGCGGAATTCAACGTTAATGGGTAATTCCGGCAGCGAGTCCCTCAGAAACTTCAGGTGGTCATAGCTCTCCTGGCCCGGTTTGAAGGAGTAGGGGAACTGAGCCAGGGTAGTTACCAGCTGACCGCTTTCCAGCAGCGGTTCTATTCCCTTCTTAAACTGATCTATAGAGGATTCCGCCTTCTCCCGCTGATGAGTGAGTTCGCTGGAGAGCTTAACCACGAACTGAAAGTCGTCCGGGACCTTCTTCAGGATATTTTCGAACATCCCTGGAGAAGGCAGGTGGTAGTAAGTGGAGTTGATCTCCGTTATGGGAAAGAACCTTGCGTAGTGGGAGAGGAAACCCTTCTTGCTCAGACTATTCGGATAAACTATCCCCTTCCAGTCCTCGTAGGAATAACCGCTGGTCCCGATCTTTATCATTTCGAGGTCCCCCGCAATGGGATCTACTTTCCTTACCGCCCTCGCCCCGTTAAAATTGAATTGTCGTCTATAGGTAACTGGGTTTTCGGCACAATTATGTTGAAAGGAGGGACCGAGATCAAGGAGATCGAAGTTACGGTCGACGGAATAGTTTATCAGAACGGGGATAACGGTTTCCGGGTTATCCGGGCCATCAGATCGGACGGAGAGGAGAGCCGGATCACCGCCGTGGGAAAGATTCCCGAAGTGTACGAAGGGCAGGACCTGGTCCTCGAAGGGGACTGGGGCTGGCACCAGAAGTACGGCCGCCAGTTTCGGATAGAGGAGTGTCGGATCGATCCTCCCACCACGGAGAAAGGGGTCAAGCGCTACCTGGCTTCCGGGCTGATCGAGGGGATTGGTGAGAAGTACGCGGAGAGGATCGTGGATAAGTTCGGAGAGGAGACAATGTCCGTGATAAGTGACAACCCGGAATACCTCCTGGAAGTGAAGGGCATCGGGGAGAAAAAGCTGAAGAAGCTCAGGAAAAGCTGGAAGGAGCAACGGGAGATAGAGGACGTGATGGTGGCCCTAAAAAGTCACGATATCAGTACCGCCTACGGACTCAAGATATACGAAAAATACGGGGCTCAGGCGGCGACTGTGGTCGAGGAGGACCCGTATAGATTGACCAGGGAGATAGACGGTATCGGCTTCAAGATCGCGGACAGAATCGCCAGCAAGGTGGGGATAGAAAAGGAGGACTCCGGGCGAGTTGAAGCGGGGATCATCTATAGGCTGGAGCAGGCCTCCGGGAACGGCCATATCTACCTCCCGAGGGCCAAATTACTCCAGGAATCCCGCGAAATTCTGGAGGTATCCCCCGATCTGATTGCGGAAGAAGTGGATCGAATGGTATCCGCGGGACGGCTGATCGAAGAGGGGGTGGATTCTACGAGGGAAAAGCGGCGGATTTATCTTCCCTCCATCTACTTCACCGAGGAGGAAGTGGCAGAGAGGTTAATCGAACTGGAGGAGTACGCTGGAGGCAATCGAGTCTCCGATCAGGACCGAATAAACGAGCTTATCGACAGCTACCAAATCAGTAGCGGTATCGATTACAACCCCGAGCAGAGGGAGGCGATCATGGCCGCCCTGCAGGGTAAAGTGACGGTGATAACCGGAGGACCGGGGACGGGCAAGACGACGATAATCACCGGCGTTCTGGAGCTCATGGAAGAGCTGGGCTGGGAGGTGATCCTGGCCGCACCCACCGGCCGGGCTGCAAAGAGGCTGGAAGAGACCACCGGCCGGGAGGCGAAGACTATTCATCGGACCCTCGGCTTTAAACCCCCGGGAGAGTTCGAATACAACAGCGAGAAGAAGCTGACCGCCGACGCGATAATAGTGGACGAGTTGAGCATGGTCGATCTGTGGTTGGTCGACCACCTGGTTCAGGCCACGCCGGAAGGAACCAACCTGGTTCTGGTCGGTGACGCGGATCAGCTACCTTCGGTCGGGCCGGGTAACGTGATGGAGGATATCATAGATTCCGGTACGGTAGGGGTGCAGGAGCTGAAAAAAATATACCGTCAGTCCAGGCAGAGCGACATAGTGACCAACGCCCACCGCATTAACGAGGGGGAGTTTCCGATAATTCGGGAAAAAGACACGGACTTTTTCTTCTACCGGGAGGGAGATCCCGAACGAGCTGCGGAGAAGATTGTCGAGCTGGCTTCGAAGGAAATTCCCGAGGAGTGGGGAATAGATCCACTGGAGAACGTACAGGTACTCTCCCCGATGTACAAGGGAGGATGTGGGGTGGACCGATTGAACGATTTGCTCCAGGCGAAGCTCAATCCCGGAGACCGACTGGGCTTTGGACCGAAGGACAAATTCCGGGTCGGCGACAAGGTCATGCAGACGGAGAACGACTACGAAAAAGGGGTTTTTAACGGGGATATAGGCAGGATAGTCGCTGCGGACGAGTCCGCCGGAACCCTGCAGGTGGAGTATCCCGATTACGGTGTCCTAACTTACGAGAAGGACGAAATTAAGGCTCTCGACCTCGCCTACGCGGTCACCATTCACAAGAGTCAGGGTAGCGAATACCAGGCGGTAATTCTACCCGTCCTGAACCAGCACTACGTGATGCTCAAGCGGAATCTACTCTATACGGCGGTAACTCGATCTCGGGAGCTGGTGGTGGTCGTGGGCAGTCGGAAAGCGATGGGGATCGCCATAAATAACGACCGGGAGTCTCGCCGCTACACAACACTATCCCGCAGGTTGAGGGAGAAAGCGATCAATAGTAAAGGGGGTTCTTAGTTATGGCGTCTGAAAGAACTTCGGTCAAGCAACAGCTGGAGATAGAGGTCGGCGACCTATTGAGGGGCGCCAATCTCACCCTTGCCGTAGCGGAATCGTGTACGGGCGGCCTCGTTTCCCACAGGATCACCAACGTTCCCGGATCTTCCGATTACTTCGACCGAGCCGTCGTTTCCTACTCTAATCGTTCCAAGCTAGAGCTGCTGGGGGTGAAGGAGGCTTCTCTGATGACCCACGGTGCGGTAAGTGAGAGGGTGGCCACCGAGATGGCGGAAGGAATTAGGAGTCTCTCCGAGGTCGACGTTGGTCTCTCTACCACCGGGATCGCCGGACCCGGAGGAGGGACCGAAGAGAAGCCGGTGGGGCTTGTTTACGTCGGTCTCGTCGGTCCGGAAAGTAGTGGGGTCCGGAAGTTCTTATTTGGTGGAGACAGGCTGGAGAACAAACGAAAGGCGGCCGCCAACGCCCTGCGGTACCTCGAGGATTTGCTTTCCGGAGCAGATTAATTCGGGTATAATCCCCAGCTAACCGGAAATAAAGAAGTATAGAGTTGCCACCCCGATCAGCCCCAGGAAGGCGTAAGTGCTGGGTTTGAAGGTGTAAGAGGAACCTCCGCCCTGGCTGGTGGTGATCCGGGAAAACCTTGTGGGGCAGATGGTTTCGGAGTTCTTGGGCAATATTTCGTTCCTTGCCCCTTTTACTTCCCCGAAAAATCCTACGGTCGGACCGCTAAAGCCGCACTCCTTACTGATTACCGCCAGGTTCTTTTTCTGGTTGTAGGTGATTCTGTTATCCATCAGCTCCACGGCTCCGGAATTGCTCAAAAGAATCCCTCCCCCTTCGTTACTGCTTACCTGCGAATTTTCCATTTTCAGTCGGGAGAAATCCTTGACCTCGACCCCCGGGGCCTGATTGTGGGTGATGGCGCTGGAGAGGACGTTTACCCTGGCCACATCCCTGGCCAGTATGGAGTGGCGGTCACAGTTCGTGATTTCGGAATCGATGATATTTGCTTCGGAGTTGTCCGTCGCCGAAAGGCCGGCCCGGTTCGAGGAAACCCTGGTTCCCATTAGGACCAGTTCTGAGTTTCCAGAGGCGCTAATTCCTTCCTCCGCGTCGACCACCTCGCCTCCCCGCAGCTTTAGGTAAGAGGAATCCCTGGTGCGGATTCCTACTCCCCCTCCGTCGATCCGGCAATTGACTAGTGTAACGCGGGCCTCTCCGGTTGCCAGGATTCCGCCGACCCGGGATTTGTCCCCTCCGGTTACAGACAGATTCCTTAACTCCACCGATATCGGCGAGGGACCGATGACCACGGTCGGCGAGCTGCCTTCCTCCGGCCCTATCCTCACTCCCCCGGTAGCGGGACCCACTATGGAAAGCTCCTTTCCAATTCTCAGGTTTTCGCTGTATTGGCCGCTCTGAACCTTGACCGTATCTCCGGGGCTGGCGGTTGCCAGGCCTTCCTGGATCGAATCCAGCTCGCAGCCTATCTTACACACCCGGATGGTCCGCCCGACGGGGGAAGGCTCGAGGGTGAGAACCAGAATAAGGGCCACGGCTACGGGAATTAGGTTGTACCGGCCGTAGTACCTCACGGTAACCTCCTGGAAAGGGTTTGAATTAGTATACTCGATATCTCTCGCTAAGCCAAATTAGGCGGCACTAACTGATGGATCTCTTCCCCTGGGTCGTTCGGCCTCGCGGAACTGGAACCCGGAAAGGGATAGGGCTCACGCTAACGGCTGGAAGCATCCAGAATAGAATACTACCGGATGGGTACGGCAACTGTGGAACTCTGGGGGTCTGGGAGTCACGCCGAGGAGAGGCGGGAACCCCGGTATGGTGGTAATGGGATTCTAAATGATCGGGGGTTCTTCGACCTCCGGACCCAGCAGAGAGTAGTTGAGCCTTTCTCGGGCGAGTAATCTGTTTGCCACTTCCTGGATATCTTCGGCGGTTACCTCTTCGATTTTTTCCAGGACTTCGGAGATGGAAAGAAAGTCGTCCCCGTGAAGTGCTATTATGCCCAATCGACCCATCAAAGCTCGATTGTTTTCCAGCCCCAGGACCAGATTTCCCTTGGTCTTTTTTTTGGCCAGTTCTAACTCCTCGGAAGAGACGGGCTCATCCCTCAGACGGTCGAACTCTTCCAGAATCAGCTGGAGAAATCGTTCCAGGTTCTCCGGTGCAATGGCCCCGTAAGTGAAGAAGAGACCGGTATCGGAAAAATACTGGGTGCTGCTGGTCACCTGATAGGCCAGACCGCTCTCCTTCCTGACCTTCCTGAATAACCGGGAACTCATTCCCTGACCCAGCACCACGTTGAGCATTTCTAGGGGAAATCTGTCCTCGTCCTTTTTGGCCAGCCCCTCGGTTCCCACCGTGCAGTGGAGCTGGTTGATATCTCGCCGGTCGGATTTGTAGTGCCCGTCCCCCGGCCGGGGCGTCTCCGCCGATAAGTCCCCGGAACGACGGTCGTCCCTCCCCCCGGGGTCGATATCCCCTAAGGCAGCTGAAAAAGTGGAGCTTAGGTCCTCGAAAGTCAGCTTTCCGGCCGCGGTAAGCATGATTCTTTCCGGATGTTGAAGGAAACCAAATCGCTCCAGTACCGTCTGCCGGGTAAGACCGGTCAGCGTCTCCTCCGTCCCCCGGACGGGGATGGAAAGGCCGGAGTCGTCCCCCCAGATGGCTTGCTCAAGCAATCTGATGGTTTCGGACTGGTGATCGTCACGAGAAGACCTGATTTCTTCGAGAACCACGTCCTTTTCCAGGTCGAGATCTTCCTGTTTGAAGAGGGGGTTGAAGGCGAGGTCGGTCAAAATTTCTATTCCTTTGGAGAGCGATTCCGGCAGCAGCCTGAGGGAGAGCAGCAGGAACTCCCTGCTGGTGCTGCCGTTTATCTGTCCTCCGAGCCGATCCACCTCACTGGTGATCTGATAAGCCGACCTGTTTTTCGTTCCCCGGAAGAGGAGGTGTTCGATCAGATGGGTGATACCGCTCCGGTCCGATTTTTCGTCCCGGCTGCCCGATTTGAACCACAATCCCAGAGAAATGGACTTCGATTGAGGTTCTTCCTGGCCAATTACCTGCGCTCCATCGACCGGGTTTTCGAGATAGCAGCCGGGAAATAGTTCCATTAATTAGTCCTTAGGTTAATTCTTCTCGATTAGCCTGAACTGATACCTATCCTTCTCGTCGATGTTGATTAGTTCCACTTTTACCCTATCTCCTGGCTCCACCACGTCCTGGACATTTCGCACGTAGTCCCGAGATAGCTCCGAGATGTGGATCAGCCCTGTTTCTCCTCCCGGAGTCTCGACGAAGGCCCCGAAGTCGGCGGTCTTAGTTATTTCCGCGTCCGTCACGTCTCCTACTTCCAGG
>CAYZUF010000068.1:0-7688 GCA_964481645.1 uncultured Thermotogae bacterium | reverse complement strand
TCACCCTCTCTACTAACTTTGCATAGTCTTCGGCCCCGTGAGATTTAGGAGCGTACTCGAAAATTGACTGGTTATAACTTGCGGACTCGGAGAGCCGCACGTTGGTCCTGATCGGTTCGGTTACCTTTCCGTCAAAGTGCTCTTTTAGCGTTTCCAGTATCTCTTTGCTCGCGTTGGTACGGATATCGAAGAAGGTAGGTATCACCAGCTCCACCTCTACCTCGTGCTGGAGGAGGTCGTTGATGCGCTTGATGTTTTTTAGGATATTCTTTACCCCCACCATGGCCAGGTAATCCATACTGACCGGGATGTAGGCCGATTTAGCATAGACCAGGGCGTTCTGGTTGAGCAAACTCAAGCTTGGCGGGCAATCCAGTATCACTGCTTCGTAATCTTCGATTTCCGAAAGCCTTCGCTTGAGCACCGTCTCCCGGCTGGTCTTGCCGGTTAAAATTTTTTCCGCCTGAGCCGCGGTTTCATCGCTGGGGATCAAGTAAAGGTCTCCCTCGATCTCTACCGTACAGCTGTCCGGGGATTCTTTTTCGACCAGCAGGTGGTATAATGATCGCTCGTAATCACAATCGAACCAGGTTCCCAGGCTACCCTGGGGATCGACGTCTATGAGGAGAGTTTTGAAGCCCCGATCCGCCATACCCTTGGCCAGGTTGACTGCAGTGGTAGTCTTCCCCGTCCCGCCCTTTTGGTTTATTATTGCTATCTTTTTCATATTATCACCAAGGTTCTACACCCCCCTTCTCCCCTGGCGAGTAGTCTAGGAGAAGAGTTTATCAGAACTTTACCGGCGGAAAAACTTGCCCAGCCAGCTGAATATATCGGAGATAACCGTAGTCCCTTGACTCATCGTCCTTCTACCGTTTCTCAGGTAGTCGTGGGATTCGACGGAGTACTTGAGTAGACCGACCGAAGTTGCGTAAATGGGTGATTCGACCACGTCCCGAAGTCCATGGATATCGTCGGGCGTAGAACCTCTCCGAATGGGAATATCGAAATGTCTGTTCCCGTATTCGACGATTCCGTTAAGCAGGGAAGTGCCCCCGGAGAGTACGACCCCGGAAGGGATGAGGTCTCGGTAGCCGGCGTCTTCGAGCTCCTGGAAGGTCAGGTTGAATATCTCTTCCACCCTGGGTTCTATTACCTTGGCCAGGTTCTTTATCGGAATTTGTTTGATCTTGTCTCCTCCCACGGTGGCTACCTCTATCCTCTTGTCCTGGTTCTCTTCGTCCAGAAAAACGGTTCCGTGCTCGACCTTGATATCCTCGGCAACTTCCAAAGGCGTCTGAAGTCCGACGGTTATGTCGTTGGTCATATGTTCTCCGGCAACCGGTAAAACCTTGGAAAACCAGATGTCACCTTTCTTGAAAACCGCTAGATCGGTCGTTCCGCCTCCTATATCCATCAGCAAAACTCCAAGCTCCTTTTCCGCCGACGAGAGTACGGCGTGAGACGAAGCCAGAGGCTCCAGGACCAGTTGTTCTACTCCAATATCCAGCGAATCCAGACACCGGGTCAGGTTGTGGACGGCGGTGGTTGCCCCGGTGACGATGTGGACGTCCGCCTCCAGCCTGGTGCCGGTCATACCGATGGGGTCGGTGATTCCCTCCTGGTTATCGACGACGAATTGCCTGGGAATGATGTGAATCATTTCCGATTGAGGGGGGATTTGTTGCATGGCTTTCGCGGTTTCGATTACTCTCCTCACGTCGTCCTCTCGGATTACGCTGTCGGCCCTGTTGATGGATACCGTGCCGGTGTTGTTGAGGTAATTTATGTGCTTCCCGGTTATCCCGGCATAAACGGAGTCAATTGTTACATCCGCCATCTTCTCGGCCTGTCTTACCGCTTTCCGGATGGAGCTGGTCGTTTGCCCTATGTCCACGACCACCCCCTTTTCCAACCCTTTGGAAGGAGCTTGACCGATGCCAACAATTTCGATTGAGTCGTCGATAACATTACCGACCAGGGCTACAATTTTGGTCGTACCGATATCCAGCCCCACTGCTAAATCCTCACTTTCCATTGGATCACCACCTATGAATCACGTCAGACATACGTTCTCCCCGGGTAGGTTTGTGATAGAGTAATTATTGATGTTTTTTCTCTCCTGAATCCATATTTTTTAAGGCCTTTAGAACCATAACTTAACTATCCCCGCTCAATCCCCCAACTGACCGAGGATATACTGCCTCCAATTCTCAAATATTTACGAGCGAACTTATATATAGTGCCGTGAAGTCCGCTCCAACGATAATTCGCCTTTTATCTACTATAGCTAATAATATAATATACTTTCTTTAGATGCAAAGATAATTATTGGGATGTCAATCCTAAATGACCGTGACTTCGGTGACGAGTGTCACCCCAAATTCTTTATACACCCTGTCACGCAAAATGTCAATTGTTTTTCGGATGTTTTTGGCCGTGGCTTGGCCTTTGTTGAGGATAAAGTTGGCGTGCTGGTGAGAAACTGTGGCCCCTCCGACGGTGAGCCCTT
The DNA here is from genome assembly GCA_964481645.1 of uncultured Thermotogae bacterium. Classification (GTDB taxonomy): domain Bacteria; phylum Bipolaricaulota; class Bipolaricaulia; order M55B111; family M55B111; genus JAGXLP01. The sequence goes on along the minus strand of CAYZUF010000068.1, from coordinate 5,176 downwards.
TTGCTCCTACCTCGTCGAGTAGTTCGCCTGCCGAGCTATCTAGCCCGGGTGGATTTTTGAAAACGGATCCCGCCGAAGGATAAGAGTAGGGAAGTTTTTCTCTCCGGATCTCCAGGATTTCACCCATATCTGGCTGGTCCACCTCGTAATCAAGCTCGAACTCTGCTTCCAGGAGGATTTTGTCACTTCCTCTCTGGAAAGGGCTCGTTCTATAGCCGAAGCTTTGGTCGGTCCGGCGGCGCTCGTGGACCTCCCCCCGGAGATCGGCGTAGGAAAACTTATTTAGGTAATCGGAGATCGACCAGCCGAAGGCACCGGCGTTCATGGCTAGCCCACCTCCTACGGTTCCCGGTATCCCGGTGAGAAAATTGAAACAGTCGCTGCCCGATTCGTTCGCGGAATCAGCTAGTTTGTAGAGGGAGGTCCCTCCGGAGGCCCGCAACAGGGGCCCATCCTTCTCCAGGGCCCCGAAATCGGGACCGAGTCTGATTGCCAATCCGTCGAAACCCCGGTCCGGAACTAAGAGATTGCTCCCGTTTCCAATAAGCAGGATCTCGAGGTCGAGCCGGTTGGCGAAGTCAATTGCGGCTCGGATCTGGTCCAGGGACCCGGGCTGGCAAAAGAACCGGGACGCCCCTCCAACGTTCCAGGTAGTGAAACCGCTCAGCGGAACGTCACGTTTGATAAATCCCAGCTTCTGTTTGCTCGCGACCGGCGAGTCCATGGTTCCCTCCGTTGGTCGATTAACCTTTCTTCCCCGGGGTTAACCCTCCGCCAGGGCCCTGGTAAATTGGTTGATATCTCCCGCCCCCAGTCCGATGAGGAAATCGCCCTCTTCAATCCTATCTTCCACGAACCGGTAGAGCTCCTCGCGCTCCAGGATCCGGTGAACTTCCTTCTTCTTGGTCTTTTCCACGGATTTTTGAATTAACTGGGAAGTGACTCCCGGGATCGGCGTTTCCGAAGCCGGATATATCCCGGTAATCACTACCATGTCCGCCGTTCTGAAGGAATCTCCGAACTGGCCGTTTATGTGTTTCGTGCGGCTGAACCTGTGGGGTTGAAAGACGGCCAGGATTCGGTTCGGATCCCACCCTTCTTTAACTGCGTTTAGGGTTACCTCGATCTCCTTTGGCAGGTGGGCGTAGTCGTCAACGATCATCGTGCCGTTATTCTGCAAAATTTGAAACCTTCTTTTGGGCAACTGAAATTCTTCCAGTACCTCCATCATCCTGGGAAATTCCATTCCCGATTTGTAACCCAGAGAGAGCGCGGCCAGCGCGTTGTAGACGTTGTGTTTTCCCGGAGCAGGAAGGTCAACGGAACCGAGCTCCCTCCCCTTCAGGTAAAGGTCAAAACGGGTCATAACACCCGCCTGGGAGAGGTGACGGGCGGTCAAGTCGGCCTCCATGTCGATGCCGAACGTGAAAGGTTGGTCCAGTTTATCCATTAGTCTTCTGCTGTTTTCGTCATCGACACAGATGATGGTCTCTTTGGACTGATCGGTAAATTGCCGAAAACCGGCCAGTATTTCTTCCTGATCCTTGTAGGTATCCAGATGATCCTTGCCTATATTGGTGATCACGGAGAGGTCGGGGTAAAGTTCGGTGAAATGGCCGTCCGACTCGTCCACTTCGGAAATGAAGTGTTCTCCCTTTCCCAGCTTGGCGTTTCCACCCAGCTGGTCACAGTTGGCTCCGATGGTGTAGGTGGGATCCTTTCCCCCGAACTCGAAGAGCGTGGCAGCCATGGTCGTGGTGGTCGTCTTACCGTGTGTCCCGGCAATAGCCACACTTTTCTTTTCCTCCATCAGCCGGGCGAGGGCCGTCAACCTTTCTTTGACCGGTATCCCTCGCTGATCTGCCTCTCGGACTTCGACATTGTCTTTTGAGATGGCCGAGGAGACCACTACGGTATCCACGTCCCGGGCCAGGTTGGACTTCCTGTGGCCCACGTAAACTTCAGCGCCTGCTTCCCGCAATAGCCTGATGTTGGGTCCTTCTCTGATGTCCGAGCCGACCACGGTGGCGCCTAACTGAAGCAGGACGCGGGCGAGTCCACTCATTCCGTCCCCGCCGATGCCAATTAAATGGTATTTTTGGTCTGGGTTTATTGTTAGCATTATTCTCCTTCGGTTATAGTATCTTTTAAAGTAGTGACTACTTTGTTCGCTCCGTTTCCGGCCTCTATCGTCCGATAATTCCGGGCCATCTCTTTCAGCCCGTCCGGAGAGGAAAGAAGGCCGGTCACCTTTTCGAATAAGGGGTATTCTTTCCAGTTCGTCTCCTCTACGAGCACGGCGACTCCGTTCCGCTCTAAAAATTTCCCGTTGAAGTACTGGTGGTTTTCGGCAGCCCCCTTCCAGGGTACAATGATTCCCGGAGTGCTCGTGGCCACCAGCTCGGCCATGGTTCCAGCCCCTCCCCGACAGATCACCAGGTCGCTCATCGAGTACGCGCCGCCCATATCTTCGATGTAATCGACCAGGGAAACCCTGGCTTCGGGCAGAGCTTCGATCCGCTCTTTGAAGGAGGAGTAGTTGTTCTGGCCGGTCTGTATCAGAAGCTGAAAAGGGATTTCTCCGGGACGTTCGATTTTCTCGAGCTCCCGAAATACTTTTTCAACCAGATTTCTTGACCCCCTGGATCCCCCGAACAGGAGTATTATAGGGGAATCTGGGTTCAATCCAAAATCTTCCGGGGTGGAAGGGCTTTCTCCTCTGCGGATCTTTTCCCGGACGGGAGTGCCCGTAACTTCGGTGTCGCCCCGGGGAAGGAATTGCTTCGTATCGGGGTAGGAGAGGAGTACCTTGGTCACGAACCGGGACAGGATCCGGTTCGTAATCCCCGGTTTTATGTTGAGCTCGTGGGTTACGACCGGAATTCGGAGCAGGATTCCCCAGAAAGCTGGAGGAAAGGTGGTATAGCCCCCCGTGCCGTAGACGATCTCCGGTTTGAAGTCCCAAAATACCAGCAGGGTTTGGATCAATCCTAGCGGTAAAAAGATCAACCCCTTGAGGAACCCCCAGAAATTCCCCCGGCTGAGCCCGGTCACGGTCACCGTTCGAAAATCAATCCAGTCGTAACGGGGCGCAACACCGGACTCGAGGCCCCGCCCCGTGCCGAGGTAACAGATCTGGTGCTTCTGGTTTTCCCGTTGTAATTTTTTCATCACGGTCAACGCCGGATAAAAGTGTCCGCCGGTTCCTCCTCCCGTCACAAGCACTCTCATGAATTATCTATATTGACAAGAATTCCTATCATGGCCAGGGAAACGATAAGAGATGATCCTCCGTAACTGATAAAAGGTAAAGTCAACCCGGTTACGGGGAGCAAACCGAGGGTAACGCTGAAGTTCAGCAGGGCCTGGAAACAGAGGGTAAAAGTAAAGCCTCCCGCTATCAGCGCTTTGACCTCATGGTCTTGATTCAGGGCAATCCTGAAGCCCTCCACTCCCAGGGCCACGAACAGGCCCAGCACGATAAGGGTTCCGAGGAAGCCGAGTTCCTCTCCGACGATCGAGTATATAAAATCGTTGTACCCGGAGGGTAGATAGAGGAATTTTGCCACCGAACCCCCGAGCCCTTTGCCGAAAATTCCTCCCGAACCGAATGCGAGCAGGGATTGGGTTAGCTGATAACCGGTTTCTAGCTGGTCGTTTCCGGGGCCAAAGAACGAGATCAATCTCTGTAGCCTGTAGGGCTCCAGTACCAGCAATCCGCCCAGTAGGGGTACGCCCAGTGCCAGGACCTTTCCCAGGTCCAGCAGTCGGGCCCCGCTGATGAAGAGGAGAAACCCCATGGAAGCGATAAGCAGGACGGTCATACTGAAATCGGGCTGGAGCAGGGTCAGGAACGAGATCCCGCCCATAACTATCAAAAAGGGTACTATCCCTCGTTTAAAATCTCGAAGCCTCTCCCCCAGGTCCACGACGGCCAGCGCGGTCCATATAATGAGGCCGAACTTCACTCCTTCCGTGGGTTGGAAGCTGAGTATGCCCAGATCCAGCCATCTGCCTCCCGAGGAGAGCCCGGGTATGAGGGTCAGAAGGGTCAGAAAGGCAAAAAGAGCCAACAGGTAGCCGCTAAGCTCGATTATTGTGGTTAAATCCACTCTGGCCAGGAAAACCAGGGCGGCGAATCCGAGCACCGCGGCGACGGTCTGCTTCAACAAAAGGAAGTACGAGTTTCCATGATAGTAATCCGAGTACGCCCAGCTAGAACTGTATACCATAATCAACCCAAAAGCAGTTAAAAGAAAAGCGATTAAAAGCAACCTGGAACTCGTTCCGTTAAACTCGCCCATAAGCTCACCAGCCCGGATTTTATGTTATATCCCGGATGTCCTTCCCGTGCAAGGACCCCCGTCTCGTCTGCCTTTCCGCGCTGTCATTTGCTCGGGTGATTTATGTCGTTAGGTCCGGATCCCGGCCTCATCCGACGGCCAGGGTTTTTACCGTTTCCACGAATCTTTTCCCCCTTTGCTTGTAGTTCTCGAACTGATCGTGGCTGGAACAGGCCGGGGACAGAAGAACTACCTCCCCCGGATTAGACTGGGCGAAGGCCTTTTTCACCGCCCCTTCCATTGTAGGATACTTTCCAGGGGACCTGAGACCGTGATTCCTGAAGATCCGCGCTATCTCGTCCCTAGCGGCACCGAAGAGGTAAGTGGCGATGACCGGCTCCTTTTTTACCGTTTCGGCCAGTTCCTCGTATCCCCCGCTCTTTGCTTTCCCGCCAAGCAGAAGCCTTACCGGCTGGTGGAAGCTATGGAGGGCTGCGATGCTGGCGGCGGGGTTGGTCCCTTTGGAGTCGTTGACGAATTCCGTGCCCTCCGCTTCCGCAATTGTCTCCAGCCTGTGGGGGATATCCAGTGCATTCTCTATTATCTCCGGTGGAATTCGTTCGACGTTTTTACCTTCCAGAAGAGAGTTTACGGCGCTCATCGCGGCGCCGAAATTTTCCTTCTGATGGGGAAGGAGATCCATACCTCCTGCTTCTAAGGGACCGAACTCCACGTACCGGGGGCCCACTTCCGGGATATTCACTTCGAGACCCCGGTTCACCACGGCGTAATCCTCCTCGCCCTGGTTGCTGAATATTCTCAGCTTGGCCGCTCGATAATTCTCGAAGGATCCATGTCGCTTTAGATGGTCGGGTTCCAGGTTCGTCAGTACT
>CAYZUF010000067.1:0-7710 GCA_964481645.1 uncultured Thermotogae bacterium | reverse complement strand
AACATTAGTTCCGAATTGAGTGCTGGGCTGGACAAAAACCAGCCGATTCCTCCCCACAGCGAGCTGTGGGGCTTCATCGGCAAGTTTTGGTGATAATAATGTTTGCCGAGATAATGGAAATTCTACCGTTGATTCTGCCCTTGCTGGTAGTTCAACTGGGTTTAATGGTCTACTGTCTCCTGGATTTATGGAAATTTAACAAGAATAAAAGGGACCAACAGGATAAGTGGGTATGGACCCTGGTAGTCGTTCTTTTCAGTTTGCTGGGAGCCCTGGCTTATCTCGTGTTTGAAAGGAGGTAGCGTGAATTTTTTAGAGACAAAGAACCTGAGCAAAACTTATCCAAATGGAGTAGAGGCAGTAAAATCATTGAATCTTAAAATAGATAAAGGCGAGATATACGGATTGATTGGACCGAACGGGGCAGGCAAATCGACGACAATCAGGGTAGTGATGGGGATTCTCGAACCGACGTCAGGTGCCGTCTTTTTCGACGGGGATCGTGGCATCGATCTGGCCAGGACCGGATATCTACCCGAGGGAGCGAACTTCTACCGGTTTATGACTATCAGGGAGTACCTAGAATGGTCGTGCAGTTTGTACGATTTGCCCGATTGCGAGAACAATATAGAGGAGTCGCTGGTTACAGTTGGGCTGGAAGATTTGCGGGAGCGTAAGCTCGATGAGATTTCCAAGGGCCAGAAACAAAGGGTCGGAATTGCCCAGGCTCTCGTGCACGACCCGGATCTATTAATCCTTGACGAACCTACTTCGGGTTTGGATCCGCTGGGAAAGAAGAAGATCCTGTCCATCATCAAAGAACTGGCCGAAGGGGGGAAGACGGTCCTGACGTCCTCGCACATACTGCCGGAGCTTTCTCAGATCTGTACGGGAGTTGGAATAATAAAAGGTGGGGAGCTCGTCCTCCAGGGGTCCATGGCGGATTTGCGGAAAGAGTTCGTGACGTCAAACGTAGAACTGGGTTTTGAGGGCCCGGCTGACGGATTGATTGGGAAGATAGAGGACCTGGACTTTGTCAGCAAAGTTGAAGAGATGGACGGGGAAGGTTCCAGGTACAGAGTTAGGGTGAAGGACGAAAAGAGGGCCAAAAGAGAACTGCCGGAACTCATTTTGAAGGACGAGGCGGTCGTAACCTACTACGACTTCGCTCAGGTGACTCTAGAAGACATATTCATGGAAACGATGGAGGAGGGTGCGAAATGAAAATCCGACGCTTACTGGTCAAAGAATTTAAAGAAACCAAGATTCAGGGTGTAGTCTTTGCTGCCGTTCTGTTGTTATTTGGCGCCACGTCCGTCCTGCTGCAGAAGTTTATTCCTCAGCTGGTACCGGAGAACCTGGCAGAAGCATTTGAGCCATCTCTTACGGCGGGATTGGCCGATTATGTCGGGAACTCACTCCAGATGGGATCGATCGTCGCCATTTTAATCACCATTGCCGCCCTGGCCGGAGAAAGAGAGACGGGAACTCTGGAGCTGTTGCTCGCAAGGCCGGTAAGTAAAACTCAAATAGTCCTGTCGAAATTCCTCGCGAGGGTTTCCTACGTCTTTCTGGGAAATCTAATCGCTGGATTGGTCACGTGGTATTACGCCGTTTACCTATTTGGACCTTACCCTCTGGGTAAAATACTTCTCGGGGCGTTGGGAATGTCCGTGGTTATTTCCTTCGTGGTAGGACTCACTATGATCTTCAGCGCCTGGTCGAGCTCGAAGATATCGGCGGCCTTCGGAAGTGGCGCTGTGGCGCTGGCTTTAGCCATTCTTCCGACCGTAAAGTCGCCGTACGACCTTATATCGCCGTTCAAGTACGGCGAGATAGCTCGGCAGTCCCTGCTGGGTGAAGTGACGGCTGCCGGATATCTTACCAACCTGGGAGCTATAGCCGGGTTTACCGTCTTCTGTTTGGTACTGACCATTATAATATTTAGGAAAGTCGAGAAAATAACTTAAAGGAGAATAAAATGGACAAAATTCAAATTAGCCTGGTAGGGTTAGCAATTCTATTGGTACTTGGATTACCGGCCGCTACCGTTGCGGCGGGCAAATTGGTAAGGGAGACCCGGACGATTTCGGAAATTAGTACGGTGCGACTAAAAGGCCAAGGGCAAATTATCGTTAACCAGGGAGAAGAGGAGTCTCTAACCATAGAAGTGGAAGAGCACGTAATCTCCTCAATAAATACGACCGTTTCGGGCGATACTCTTACCCTGGAATTTAAGAAAAGATGGTTTCAATTTTGGCTGCCTCGGAAGGGAATAAAGTATTACCTGACTTTATCGAACCCTCGGGAGTTCGTTGTATCCGGTTCCGGTACGTTAGATGCGTCCGATATATCCGTGAAGAGTTTCAGGGTTCAGATAAATGGAAGCGGTAAAGGTTACATAACCAACCTGGTTGCCGACCGACTGGAAACGGGAGTAAACGGTTCGGGAAAATTCTTCGTCAGTGGAGATGTCTTAGAACAGAGGATAAAAATTGCGGGATCGGCTAACTACCAGGCAATTGATCTGGTCAGTGATGTGGCAGAGGTAAAGATAAGTGGATCCGGTAAAACGGAATTGAACGTACGAAACGAACTGGACGTTCGGATAAGTGGAAGTGGGACCGGGGGCGGAGGGCAAAACCTCTGCCAATACGGGCCCCTATCCAAGTTCGCCCTTTAGGCCAAGATAATTGACTTGACGAGACGATATAGTACATATAAGCTAGACAAGGAGCCTTCGGTTCAGGGAATGTCAATTACCCCGCAGCAAGCTACGGGGCTTCCTCGGCTAATTTTGGTGAGTTGAGAAAAGTGGGATGTTGGGAGGGACTTCACCACAAAGAGAGGAGACCGAATGGATTTACTACTTGTCCAGCCGGCCGTTTCAAAGAAGGTAGAATTTCTCGAGTCCAGCCATCGGACCCTCCAACCGCTGACGCCGGCGATAATTGCCGCGCTGACGCCGGAAGGGGTCGAAGTTCGTTTCCTGGACGATAGGTTGGAGGAAGTTTCTTACCAGCCCGCCCCCGACCTGGTGGGCATCACGGTGACCACCTATACTGCACATCGATCCTACCAGATCGCTGACCGATTTCGGGCAGTTGGAGCAAAAGTCGTCCTTGGCGGTCATCACCCGACCCTGAGGCCAGAAGAAGCTTCTCAACACGCGAGTTCAGTTATCGTTGGAGAGGCCGAGGGCCTGTGGAAGGACGTATTGTCCGACTTTCACAGGGACAATCTGAAAGAGAGATATCAACTGCCCGAGAAACCGGACTTAAATAGTATTCCCCGTCCCGATCGGAGTATATTCCAGGGCAAAAACTACCTTCCGGTAAAGATGGTGGAGACGACCAGAGGTTGTCCCCATAACTGTAGTTTTTGTTCGGTTAGTTCCTTTTTCGGTCGGGGTTATCGGCACCGTCCGATTGAGGCCGTGGTCGAGGAGGTTAATGATCTGGACGGCAGATTGGTCTTTTTCGTGGACGATAACATCGTTGGTGACTTTAATTACGCGAAGTCACTATTCCGGGAACTCCGAGGTTCAAAGACAAGGTGGTTTGGCCAGACCGATATCAGTATGGCCCGGGACGAAGAACTGCTCAAGCTGATGAAACAGAGCGGCTGTGTAGGGACGTTGATTGGCTTCGAATCACTGGATGATGAGAATTTAAAGGCGATTAACAAGTCCTGGAACAAAAATTTGTCCTATGACGAAGCCGTCGATAGAATTCACAACAAGGGGCTAACCATCTATGGGTCGTTTATTACCGGTCTGGACGGCGATACCCCGGAGACCGTTGATCGGATTTACGAATTTGCCCTGAGAAAGAAGTTCCTGGCCGCTAACTTCAACGTGCTGACCCCCTACCCGGGGACTCGATTGTATCGAGAATTTCAAGAAGAAGGCAGACTGCTCTACGATAAATGGTGGCTCGAGGGCCGATTTTCCGAAGTTCGGTTCGAGCCGAAGAATTTTGAGCCCGAAGAGTTATTATTAAAAAGCGCTCAGGTTAAGTGGAATTACTACAAATATCGCAATATCCTGGGAAGGGCCTCTAACTGGAGGCCCAATTTCAGCTCTCCTTATAACTCCCTGATTTTTTTCGTGATGAATAAAGCATTGCACGACGAGCAGGCAAAGAGGCAACGAGAGCTGCCGGACGATTAAAGCTTCCATATTCGGACTACGGACCCCCGTGCGAAAAGGGATCGAGAACGGGGACTTTCCACTCCGTTAAATCCGACCTCTAAGCCCCCACCGGATTTCCGGCCATGGGGGGAAGGTCTAAGCAACCTCTTCTTCCTCCGCCCGGCCCCAGTCAGGGCCACCGTTGCACGGTTGCTTCCCCCCTAAACCAAGGAGTTTCTGACTGGAGGCGGAAACCTCGTGGGCCCGGTCCAGGTCTCGTAGAAAGTTTTTTGCCCAGTTGGGCAGATCCTCCTGCCGCACCTTATTTCTTAGCTTCTGCCAGCGGGCTTCCTTCTCTTCCGCGGACATTTCGATGGCTTCTTTGATCTTTTCTGCGACCGCTTCGGCGTCGTAAGGGTTTACCCGCAGAGCTCCGTCCAGTTGTTTGCTGGAACCGGCAAACTCGGAGAGAATCAGCACCTTTGGCTCCTCATTTGCCGCGATAAACTCCTTTGCGACCAGATTCATACCGTCAAGCCCTGGGGTCACTAAAGCGACATGGGCGGCTCGATATTCGGCTATAAGGTCCTTTTGGGGTATACCGCCCCAGAACAGATTGATCGGTTTCCAATCGTGACTTCCGAATCTTCCGTTGAGCTCGGAGACCTGCTCGTTTATTTCCGACTTTTCCAGCTGATACTCCTCGATCCCGGTTCTACTCAGGGGCGTCCTCTGGATCAGCGATACCCGACCCCGATAGCGGGGATACTTCTGGGCGAACTTCCCGTAGGCTCTGATTCTTTCCGGTATTCCCTTGGTGTAGTCCTGACGGTCCACACCCAGAATTAAGTTATCCACGCTGTATTCATCCCGGATCCGTTCCTCCTTACCTTCGGTATCCGTCCCGTCAAAGAAATCGAAGTCCACTCCAAGAGGATAAGCCTCCGCCCGGGTCTTTTCGCCGCCCAGTTCGAAGGTTTGCGAATCACGGTCCACCTCCAACCCGCACCTCCGGGCACAGGTAAGCAGGTTTTCCACGTACTCGGAGATGTGGAGGCCTATCAGGTCCGCTGCGGCCAGCCCCTTCATCAGTTCTTTCCTATGGGGTATCTTGCCGAAGCTTTCCCACGGCGGCCAGGGAATATGCCAGAAGATTCCGATCTTGGCCTCGGGTATTCGGCTTCGGACCAGGTGGGGAACCAGGGCCAGGTGGTAGTCGTGGACCCAGATCGTATCCCCTTTTTCGTACGTGTCTATCACCGCGCGGGCATATTCTTTATTGCAGGGGAGGTAGCCTTCCTTCCAGTACTTGTGTTCCCTTTTCAGGTCCGACTCAGTGGGGAAGGAGTGAAAAATCGGCCAGAGGATCCTGTTGGCGTAACCCCGGTAGAAGTTCTCGTACTGGGCGGGAGGAAAGTCGAGCCTCTTGAGTGTATACCTCTCTTCTTCCGGGACTCCAGGGAAATCTGGAACCTTCGCTCTTCCCGTGGAGTCGACTACCTCGAAATCTCGCTCGCCCCTACCGTAGGCGATCCATACCCCTCCGGACCTTCTCATTTGAGGATTCATGGCGGTGGTGAGACCGCCTTCCACTTCTCTACAAGTTGGTTGGCCCTCTTCTCCGGTTACGTGTTTGTAGGGCTCCGCGTTGGAGATAACTATCATCTTTCCGGTTTTATCGGCCATATTTATCCCCCCGGATTAAGATAAGTAGAGAGAGAACCCGAGGCGCAAGTGGACTCAAGGTTAGAGGGAAACTTCTAGACCGTCGCTAACGAAGGTTTGAGTTTTTCGACTGGGATCCGAAAGAGGATATAGAAAAGTTGTTGCTTTGGAATACTTTACAATCATACTACCACCGGCGATGAGGCTTTGCGTCGTATACTCCATTTTGCGCCCCTGTTGCCTTAGGGTTTACAACCTAGAATGATCTTGCTGAAGTTTAAAGGATCAGGAAATGAGCTCACAGGGCAATCCTGCTGAGTTTCGAAGAGCTCTAGGCCCGGACCGGATTAGCCCGGCCCGGGCGGGCGATTATCTACTCGATTTCTATATCTACTACTTCTTCCTCGGTGAGAGACTGACTCAATTTAGCCTGGATCTTCAGCACTCCGTTTTCGAACTTGGCTTTCAATTGGTCGGGATCGTCAACTTCATCCGGTAGACCAAAGGATTGCTTGAACCTCCCATAACGGCGACCCCTTCTTATGTACTTTGTGTCTTCTTCATCCTCTTTCTGTTCCACTTCTCCGGAGACTATCAACTGGTTGTTCTTTACCCTGATGCTGATCTGATCCTTGGTAAGACCCGGAAGTTCGATCTCGTAATGGAGGTTGCCGTTTTTTTCGTAGATGTCGGTATTACCGAACCGACCTAGACTCGAATTTCAGAAAAAGCCATCCTCCAGATCCTGAAATAAGTCGTCGAGGAAACCGCCTCTTCCAAAAGGAGATGGAACCCGATTTCTTTCTCGGTCTCTGTTTCTATCGCTGGGAAGAACCATCTTGCCACCTCCATTCAGTTTATTTCATAAGGTTTTTGGTGTATTAGCAGAGTGACCTTTATTCTGCTAATTTTATTATATGAACTTTTCGGCTTTTGTCAACACCTCAATTCCTTGGAGAAATTATTGATTGGCTATCAGGGGATAGTATTCGTGAAAAAAGTAGTCCCTCCAGGGAGGACCCTGGAGGGATGAGTAAAGAAACTTGGTTAGTCTATTTTTACCTCGACGGTTTCCTGCTCTTCCTCTTCCGGTAAAGGCGCGGAGATGTGGAGAATCCCGTTGTCGAACTCGGCGTCCAACTCTTGAGCGCTGTCTATTCCCTTTGGTAACGGATAGCTTCTCCTCACCGTGTTTTGCTTAATTCCTCGAGCCAGGTAGTTACGGTCCGAAGCCACGTTTTCCTCTCTCCGTTCAGCTTCTATCGATAATTTGTTTTTTCTGGTGTGGACTTTTACGCGGTCCTTTTCGAATCCGGGAAGCTCCAATTTGTAGTGGAGGGTTCCGTCTTCTTCGTAGATGTCGGTATTCTCAAATCGTGGGCTTCTACTTCCGCCACCCAGGTCACTTACTAACGACCTAAACAATTGATTGGACATCAACGGTTTCATCGAGCGATTTCGTGGTCCGATAACTATCTTTCTCATGATTTACATCTCCTTTGTTGTGATGGTATTCCAGATTTAGCAGAGTAAGCACTACTCTGCTAATCAATGGTATTCGACCTGATTTCGTTTTCAAGGGACGTTTTTTTGAAACGGTTCTTTCCCTGAGTTGATGAAATTTTGTTCTCACTTTTGCGTGGGTTACAATAGAAATAGTTCCGTGCAAACGGCAACGTTTAGCTTCCTGTAAGGAGTTTTATCGTGCAAGCCTCGTACCTATCGCTCCCCGAGTCCGACCTGGAAAACAGGGCCCGGCTATTGAGAGAGAAGCTTAGAAGCTGTGATCTCTGTGCTCGCAAGTGTGGCGCGGACAGGCTGGGCGGAGAAACAGGCAAGTGTGATTCGGGGGAGAAGATCCTGTTCAGCTCGGCGGCTCCTCACTTTGGAGAGGAGCCGCCGCTGGTGGGGCG
>CAYZUF010000066.1:0-7747 GCA_964481645.1 uncultured Thermotogae bacterium | reverse complement strand
ACGTCCGGCCCGGCCACGGAGCTGGTTATCGATTCTGCGACTTTCGTGCCTCTGCGTCCCCAGCACGTCCAGCCCACCGAGTTCGCCCACCCCCTCCCCCAGTTTGATATCCGTACCTCTTCCTGCCATGTTGGTGGCTATCGTTATTGCCCCGGGTTGTCCTGCGTCTTTAATTATCTCTGCCTCCCGGGCGTGGTTCTTGGCGTTTAACACCTCGTGGGGGAGATCGCGTTTCTTAAGCAGTGAACTCAACTTCTCGGATTTTTCGATGGCGTTGGTCCCGACCAGGATGGGACGTCCTTGCTCGTGTAGTTCTTCCACTTCGTCCGCCACTGCTTCGTATTTTGCTTCCTTTGTTTTGAATATCACGTCCGGTTTGTGGTCCCTTCGTAACGGTTTGTTGGTGGGGACCACTACCACGTCCAGGTCGTAGATGTCCTTGAATTCCTCCTCCTCGGTCTTCGCCGTCCCCGTCATTCCGCTTATTCTGTCGTAAAGTAGGAAGAAATTCTGGAGGGTTACCTGGGCGAAGGTCTGGTTTTCCTTCTGGACCATCATTCCCTCTTTTGCCTCAATCGCCTGGTGTAGACCCTCGGAGAGCCTCCGGTCGGGCATCAGCCTGCCCGTGAACTCGTCTACGAGCACCACACCCCCGTCCTGAATTATGTAGTCCTCGTCCTTTTTGAAGAACTCCTTGGCCCTGAGAGAGGTTTTCAGGTGATGGAGCATGGTAATATTTTCGGGAGAGTAGAGGTCGTCGAGGTGGAGGAAGTTCTCCGCTTTGTTCGCACCCTGATCCGAAAGTGAGATGGACTGGTTTTTTTCGTCGACTTCGTAGTCCTCACCTGGATTGAACCTGGGCGCTAGCCGGGCGAATCGCTTGTAGAGCTTGGTCGATTCTTCCGCCGACCCGGAGATGATCAGGGGGGTTCGAGCTTCATCAATTAGGATGCTGTCGATCTCGTCTATGATTACGAAATCTCGATCCGCCCCCACCCTCTGTTCCTCGGAGATGACCATGTTGTCCCTCAGGTAGTCAAAACCGAACTGGGAGGCGGTACCGTAGATTATGTCGGCTTGATACGCCTGCTTTCTGGCCTGGATATCCATCTCTTCTTGAATGACAGAAACTTCCAGTCCGAGGCTCTCGTAGATTGGCCCCATCCATTCCCTGTCTCGGTTGGCTAGATAATCGTTGACGGTGGCCACGTGGACCTGCCCGACCAGGGCGTTGAGGTAGGCCGGCATGGTGGCCACCAGGGTTTTCCCTTCTCCAGTGGCCATCTCGGCGATTCTCCGTTGATGTAAAGCCACGGCACCGATAATCTGAACGTCGTAGGGCCTCATTCCCGTTTCCCGCTCCGCGGCCTCACGAACCAGAGCGAAGGCTTCGGGGATTAACTCGTCAATATCGGTCCCCGCCTCCAGCCTCTCCTTTAACTCTTCCGTTTTGGTCTTCATTTCCTCCGGGGAAAGGTCCGCGATCTCCTCCCCGAGCCGATTTACCTGTTCTACGTAGTTCCGGAGCTTGGAGAGTTTTTGATCGTTGGTCTGGCCAAATACCCAGTCTACGGCTTTTTTAACCTTGTTTAACATATCTGCCTCACGAGCCGATTAACCCTTCGGTTCAATATAGTCAGGATCTCGTTTGGTCGAGTCCCAGAGGGATACCGAATAATTATGGATCACGTAGAGAGGTAAAGTCAAGAAAAAAGACCGCAGGTCCGGAAGCGGACCTGCGGCCAATTGTGTCCGAGATGAAATGTCTTATCAGCGTTCTCCCAGCGGGACAAGCTCCTTCTCGAACATGGAGTTTATCAGGACGCCCGCCGACGAATACCAGGCTATCAGGGCACACAAGAGTCCCTCGTAACCCGCCACCGTATGGACGGTGGAGTTGAATTCGCCCCAGGCCAGCAGGAAGAAGAGTATGGTCAGGGTGATAAAGATCCATGTAATTGCTTTTGGCTCACGCAGGGACGCAATGGTGGCATAAAAGGTGAAAATCCCCCACGCGACTAGGGCGATCGCCACCCCTTCTTTCGGTACGTCTGTAATTATCCCCGCCCAGGAAAGTATTTCGAACGAGGCCAGACCTATCCAGAAAGCTCCAAACGAGGAAAAAGCGGTGGCTCCGAAGATGTTATTGCGTCTGAACTCCCACATTCCGGCCAGCAGTTGAGCCAGGCCACCGTAGGCCAAGGCCATGGGCATAACGATCCCCAGCGAGCTACCGGCGACCAGACCGGAATTCACCAGGTTGAGGATGAACGTGGAAAGCGCAAAGCCTCCCAATCCCAGCGCTGCGGGGTTGGCTACGTCGTCGTTGATCTCCAAATCAGATCACTCCAGTTGCGATAAATATTTCGGTCACGTCTACTCGGTGAGTTTCTCCTGCAGTTCTTCGACGGTTTCCGGGTTCCTCAGCGTGGTTAGATCGCCGACGTCCTCACCCCTGACCAGGCTCTTGAGGATCCTTCTCATTATCTTCCCGGACCTGGTCTTGGGAACCTCGTCGGCGATGACGATATCTGCGGGTCGGGCGGTCGGGCCAATCGTATCGTCGACCAGCTGAATCAGCTCCTGCTTTAGCGTCTCCTCGTCGATGTCCGCGTTCCTCTCCAGCATGACAAAGGCGACGGGAACTTCTCCCTTGACCTCGTCCGGCCGGGATACGACCGCGGGTTCGGCGACCGCCTCGTGCTTGCCCAGCGCGTTTTCGACCTCGCCGGTGGCCAGCCTGTGACCGGCGACGTTCATTACGTCATCCAGTCGCCCCGTAATTCTAATGTTTCCGTCCCTGTCTTTTCTCGCACCGTCGCTGGTAAAGTAATATTCCGGCCCGTACTCGCTCCAGTACTCCTCCTTGAACTTCTCCGGCCGGTTGTAAACTCCTCTGATCAGACTGGGCGGGAAGGGAGATTTGAGCGTCAGATACCCACCTTCGTCCGTCCCTACCGGGTTGCCCTCGGTATCGAGGAGTTTGGCGTCGATTCCTGGGAAGGGCTTGCCAGCGTAGGTGGGGATGAAAGGTCCGATTCCCGGCAGGGCGTTAATGACGTTAGCTCCGGTCTCCGTCTGCCACCAGGTATCGACCACCGGACAGCGGCCTCCGCCGATGTTCTCGAAGTACCACAACCAGGCGTCTTTGTTTATCGGCTCGCCGACGGTTCCCAGGAGCCTCAGGCTGGAGAGGTCGTGCTTTTCCGGCCACTCCGTCCCCTGCTTGATAAACATTCGTATCGCCGTTGGTGCGGTGTAGAAACCGGTTACACCTTCGTCTTCGACTATCTGCCAGAGACGATCGTATTCCGGGTAGTCCGGTGCTCCCTCGTAAACCACGGTGGTTACCCCGTTCAGAAGGGGTCCGTAGTTTATGTAGGTGTGACCCGTAATCCAGCCTACGTCGGCGGTACACCAGAAAATATCGTCGTCGTGGAGGTTGAAGTTCCACTTGGCGGTCAGGTACGACTGGACCGTGTAGCCTCCAACGTGATGCATGACGCCTTTCGGCTTGCCAGTAGTGCCGCTTGTGTAGAGGATAAATGCGAGATCACTGCTATTCATTACCGCCGGCTCGTGCTCGGGGGATGCATCTCCCATAAGGTCGTGGTACCAGTGATCTCTGCCCTCTTGCATCTCTACGTCTCCCCCGGTCCGTTCTACCGTAACAACGTTTTCGACCGGCGAGCCCTGAAGTCCTTTGTTGGCATTCTTTTTCAGATTTAACGGTTTACCTCGCCTGTAGTATCCATCCGCCGTTACCAGGACCTTTGCGTTCGCGTCCTCTAACCTGTCCTTGAGTGAATCCGGACTGAAGGCGGAAAAAACGACGCTGTGGGCGGCACCAACCCGGGCTGTGCCCAGCATCGCAATCAGGGCTTCGGGGATCATCGGCATGTAAATTCCTACCCGATCGCCCTTCTCGACTCCTAAACCTTCCAGGACGTTGGCGAATTTGGAGACCTTCTCCAGGAGCTCTGAATAGGTGATCCGGACCGTTTCCTCCTCCACGGGCTCAGGCTCCCAGATGATCGCGTTCTCGTCTCCTTTTCCGTTCTCGACATGCCTGTCGACGGCGTTATAGGTCAGGTTCAGCTTACCTCCGACGAACCACTCGTAGTTGTAGGGTTCTTCGGTATAGACCTGATCCCACTTTTCATACCAGTCGAGACCTTCTTCGGCGTGCTTCGCCCAGAATTCCTGCGGGTCCTCCAGGGCTTCTTCATAGATGGACTCGTCCGAAACCCATGCTCGCTCCTTCATCTCTTCCGTAGGCCAAAAGACATCCTCTGTTTCAGGGTCTTCTTTGACCCATTTTTTCGGTTCTGTCAATTTATTACCCTCCTGTGGATTTATTGGTAAAGCAATCTTTGATGTGCAGGGATGCTTCCCCTGCCCCGACCTATTCTTTCCTTTTGTTTAGGCCTAAACTGATTGATGCTCGGACCAAATGAGCCTCTATCTCAAGCGTAGCACCATATCGACGGTATCGGAGTCCCGTTCTTCCTCCTGAAAACCCATCTTTCTTGCCAGTTGAAGCATAGGTTTGTTGTTTTTGAGGATAGTGGCATAAATGGTTTTAAGGCCTTTATCCTCGGCCACGCCGATTATAGAATCCGTCAGTTTCTCCCCGAGCCCCAGCTTTTGCCAGGGATCCCCGACTACCACGGCGTATTCCCCAGTATCCTGATCGGGGCCTATAATTAGCCTCCCCACACCGATCATCTTCTTATCATCGTTTTCCTCCAGGATACCGATAATGGCCATTTCTCGCCGGTAATCGATGTTGGTATAGCGAGTCATTTCCCTGTGGGTGACTTCCGTCCTCGGCCCGAAGAATCTTTGCCGCCAGGTCTTGTCGGAGAAGGAATCGAATAGCTCGAATTCCAGCGGTTCGTCCTCCGGCCTGATGGGTCGGAGGGTCACGTCCCTCCCGTCATCCAACCTCCAGTCTTCTACGTACTGTCTGGGGTAGGGCTCTATGGCCAGGTGCTCGTGAGTCTTCTCTACTTTCTTGTTCCTGTAGTCGGTGTCGAGGATGATTCTGGCGTCAAGGGCCTTGAAGGAACCATCTATGACTGCCAGGGGGTTGATGTCGATTTCCTTTATTTCCGGAAAATCTATGATCAGCTGTCCGAACCTGGTTAGCTGCTTTTCTAGCTCCCGGATGTCGGCCCCTTCCTTGCCGCGGTAACCCTTCAGGAGCTGGTATACCTTGGTTTCTTCCATTAACCTGTGGGCCAGGACCTGGTTGAGCGGGGGAAAACCGGCCGCGGTATCCTTATAGAGCTCGACGCCGGTCCCTCCCCGGCCGAATAAAATGGAAGCTCCGAAGAGGGGGTCTTTCTTCGAGCCCAGGATTAGCTCGTAATCTATATTCGAAATCATCTTTTGCACGGTGACCCCGAGTATATCCGCCGACGGTCTGTGGTTCTGTGCCCGGGAAACGATGTCGTGGTAGGCCTCCTTTACCTCTTCCTTGTTCCCTAGATTGAGGGCTACTCCCCCCACATCAGTCTTGTGGGTTATGTCGTGAGAATAAATCTTGAGGACGACGGGATAGCCGATCTCGTACGCTATATTTGCTGCCTGATCGGCGGATTCGGCGACCCTGGTCGTGGAGGTGGGGATATCGTAGGTATCGAGGAATTTTTTGGACTCTACTTCCGTTAGTGTGGATCGGTCGGAACTGAGGACCTTTCTGATCATTGCCTTTAGATGGTGGTGTGGAGGCTGGTTATTAGTTGGTAGTTCCTCGGGCGTTTCGTATAGTAGTTCCAGGTTTCTGGCATAGCGGTGCATGTACATGTAGGCGCTTACCGCCTGCTCGGGGGTGGGTCTGGTGGGAACCTTTTCCTCCCTGAGGAGCTGGCGGCCCTTGTCGACCTCCCCCGCACCCATAAAGGAAGTGACGATAGGCTTTTCCGTCTCTTTTGAAATGGCAGCAACCGCTTCAGCGGCGTCCCGGGCGCTGGCCTCTCCTTGGGGGGCGTAGATCACTATTACTCCGTCTACCCCTTCGTCCTCCATGCATATCCGGATGGAGTCCTTGTAGCGTTCCTGGTTTGCATCACCGAGTACGTCCACCGGGTTTTTGGTGCTGGCGTGTGCCGGCAGTAGTTCGTTGAGATTTTGAACCGTGGTGGAAGAGAGGTCGGCGAGCTCACCCCCGGAATCCAGAATGGCGTCCGTGGTCATTATTCCCGGACCACCGGCATTCGTGACCACAGCCATCTTTGACCCGTCGGGGAGATTCTGTTTGCTCAGTGTCTCCGAGCTGCTAAAGAGATCGTCCACGTCGGATACCCTGGTAATCCCGGCTCGCTTGAAGGCTGCGTTGTATATCTGGTCCTCGCCGGCGAGAGAACCGGTATGGGAGGCCACGGCTTCCGCGCTCTTCGAGTATTTTCCCGCCTTGATCACCAGGATGGGTTTCGTCCTGGCAAAACCCCTGGCGGCGCTCATGAATTTTTCCGCGTTTTTGACCGTCTCCATGTACATTATGATGCTGTTGGTCTTTTGGTCCTGGCCGAAGTAGTCAATCAGGTCCCCAAAATCTATGTCCAACATATTTCCCACGGATACGAAGGAGCTAAAACCGACTTTTGCCTTAGTCGACCAATCCAGGATTGCGGAACCCATGGCCCCGCTCTGGGAGAGGAAGGCAACTTTGCCAGCCGACGGGTTCTTTCGGAGGAAGGTTAAATTTAAATTTGAACCCGGTCTGATGGTCCCCAGACAGTTGGGACCGAGAATCCTCATCTCGTGTTCCTTCCGCCTTGCTTCCAGTTCCTCCTCCAGCTTCTTCCCTTCCTCGCCCGTCTCGCTGAAACCCGCAGAGATAATAATTGCCGCTTCTATCCCCGATTCGCCGCACTCGGTGACTATGTCAGGGACCGTTTTTGCGGGAGTTGCTACTATTGCCAGGTCGACTTCGTTATCGATTTCCTTCACGCTGGTGAAAGCCTCGATATCCATTACCGTATCCTTATTGATATTGACGGGATATATATCCCCCTCGAATCCTTGGACTATGTTTTTCATGAGAGTCGCTCCCACGGAGCCCTCTTTTTCGCTGGCCCCGACTACGGCTAACGACTCCGGATTAAAAATTTTATCCAGTTTCTTAGCTGGCATCTTAACCCCTCCTGAAGGTGGGTTAACGTAGCAACCTTCTCTCCCTTACCCACAACTACAAGTGTTCTGTCCAGTGTATAAGAAGTGACTTTTTAACCGTGGATTGCACATGGATCGAACAAAAACGACCTCCATTATTCTACCGGAAATTTTTCTTTTTTCGCAACTGTTCCCTGTTGACTTCCACCGGCCCTGGTGTAAGTAAATCTTCGAAGGACGTTCTTCTATAACCTCTGCTGCCCGTGAAAGCATCCTATCCCTTTCTAGCGAGAAGAACGGTTTCCCCGGATGAAATTATATATTGTCAGGATATATTATAAAGGTCTCGGCGTTTATTTGAAATAGCCGATTGGTTCACGAGATTAATCGGGAGCAAGAAGGATCCAGCGAGGTTTTTCAGCCTGATTATCCGCTTCCGATGTTGTACCCTTGTTCCACAGTTTGCCCGGAGGTCGTTCGGGAGCCAGTTCCGCTGTAGGCTCCGCTTTGATTTTGTTCCCGGATAGGTGGTATCTGTGAGCTTCAAACTTTATCTGCTCGCCTTGCCGATCGTAGCCAGCGTTATCGGTTACGCCACCAACTGGATAGCGATTAGAATGTTATTCCG
>CAYZUF010000065.1:0-7826 GCA_964481645.1 uncultured Thermotogae bacterium | reverse complement strand
AGGTGTGAGTGAGAAATATGTGACGTAGGGGTTGACTTCCTAAAGACAGTGCTGGATGTGGTTTTATCGAACAATTACCGGACAACGGTAAGTAGATTCTTTCGACGTAAAGGGTGACAGCAAGGCGGTACTGCGGTGGTAAAAGGGTTGGGTTAAGTTAGTCAAAATTTTCCTCCCCTAACGGGGAGAACGTAAAGTTATCTACCGTAGCTTCTACTTCCTCTCCGTCAGTAGGGGGCTCTCCGTCAACAAGCCAGAGATTGATATGGGGCTTAAGGTCGCCCCTGGGTAACGATTCTCCCCTGTATTTCCACTCTTCCAGAAGGACCCTCTCGCTACAACTTTCGTTCTTGCAGTTCTCGCAGCGAAAGATAAGCTCGTTCCTGGTCCATGTATAGGAGAATATTTTTTTAGTGCCCTCCAGCGGGTTAAGCGGAAACCTTTTAATATTCTTATCCCGTTCCGACGGCTGGACGACAAACTGCACGTTTGAGGATGAACTCTCCCCCCATTTTGTTATCTCAATATCGAACTCCTTTCTGTCGCTCAAGTAATTGAAGAGGCCCAGGACCACGTTTTTGTTTAAAGGTCGTTCGGGGAGGTCTACCGTGAATTCGTAGGTTCCATAGCCGAGAGTCTGGTCCAGCCATATCTCCGAAGCGTACCATCGCCCCCAGTTCTCGATGATTCTTAACCGAAGGTCCCCGGACTGGTCGACCCTGACGTTACGGGCAGAAGAAGACCAGTAATTAGGGCCGGGGCCCACGGTATGGCGAACGCTGTGTTTGACTTCCCAGGTATAGCCCGCGAAGTCAATCGTTTCTTTTGCCAGGCCGCCTTCTCCGGGAACGAGAGTAAAAGCAAGACTTAAAACAAGTACCGATAAGATAGGTATGAGTTGATTTAGACTAAAGTTGAAAGCTTCAAGCATCTGCTTATCAGCCCTATATATTCAGGTCGTAAACGGGTTCAGTATAATAGGTTTAACCGATCTCTCAAAAGCTCCCCCGCTTCAGTGGGGAGAGAGGACGGGTAAAACAAGCCCCTCAGTTAACGTATCGGTTTAACGTAAAGTCCGAAACCGCTAAGTTTCGATGAAAAGTCGTGAACAATATGAAAATCGGCTCTCAAATCCGGTCCCGGCCTTCATGGATACTCCAGTACTAAAAGAAAAGGTTGGGCTCAATTCCCATTCAGCGACTGCATTCATCGTCTCCAACCCGGATAAACTCCCTCTTCACCCGCGTTTAAGGTACCAGTTCAGGGCCAAATATCGCTTTAGGTTTCCCCTATTGAGGTGATTGTGTTCCAACGTAACCACTCGCTCCAATCAACCTTCTCAGACATGTATTTCTTCGCGATTTCGTCGAACGAGCGGACCAACTTGTAATCCCCGGCGTGGAATTCTAGCTGGTTGGCTCCTTTCTCCTTCTTCATTTTTCCCCCGAGAACTGAGGTTCCGGATATTTCCAGATTGCCGACAGATAGCTCGCTAAACCTTACACCTCGAATCACCAGCTTGTCCAGGGTCGTATCTTCGTCACCTTCCAGCTTTCCCCCGAAATCAGCTATCAGGCTCCAGGGTGTTGATCAATTTAGCCCCGGGTAGTCAAGAACCCCGCACCAAGGTGCGGGGCACCTAGAAAAAGGGATTTAACCACGGACCTTGTTCTTTTACAAAAGAAGACCCAGCCCAGCACTCAATTCGCCCTGCTCACTTGAGTTAGTAACAGATACAACATTAGTTCCGAATTGAGTGCTGGGCTGGACAAAAACCAGCCGATTCCTCCCCGCAGCAAGCTGCGGGGCTTCCTCGGCTAATTTTGGTGAATTGTCCCCGTTTTGAGATACCTCGCGATCGTCTCACTCATTCGGACTTTCCATGCTTTCACGGACCATCTCACCCCAGGAACTGCTCTTCCGAAACAGATCCAGCAATCCCTTCAACCGCCACAGGGCGTGAAGCTGTCGATAGCCGAAGTTCTCCAGAACGGCCATCCCCAGTAACTTTACCCGGTCCAGCGGATTCTCATAACGTCTCAGGGTGAATTCCTCCATCAGCAGCGACGAAACCGAAAGCAATACTCCGTAGAGGAGTGCCAGGGTGATAAATAAAAGAGCGAAAGGCAAATCGACCCATCCCAGGGAAAGGGAAACCAAGAAGACCAGGTAACCGCTTACTTCTATAACCGGGCCCAGGAGCTCGAAAAATAAGAAGAAAGGCAGCCCCAGAAGTCCGACCGAACCGTATTTCGGGTTTCCGATCATCTCTCGATTGTAAGCAAGCGCCTCGGCCAGTCCCCTCTGCCAGCGATTTCTCTGCTTGGAGAGCACGTTCAGTGAGGAGGGAACCTGGGTCAGGCATACGGGATCAGGAATGAAGGAGATCGTGTAATCCTCCCCCTTTTTTCTCATGTATTTGTGTAGTCTAATCACCAGGTCCATATCCTCCCCCACGGTGTCGGTCCGATAGCCTCCGATATGACGAACCAGATCGGTATTGAATAGCCCGAAAGCCCCAGAAATAAGTGGCAGACTATTTATCTTGCTCCAGCCGGTTCGGCCGAAAAGGAAGGCTCGGATATATTCCATGACCTGTATGGAAGGAACTAGCTTCTTCGGCATTCTGGTCTCTTTGACCTCGGGACCTTCGATTCGGCAGCCGTTGGCCACCCGTACGATACCGCCGATTCCAGCTACGGTCTTTTGGCTGGTCAAGTAAGGTTCGACCAGCCGGCGAAGGGAATCCTTTTCAACTATACTATCCGCGTCGATGGCCAGGAATAATTCGGAGCGAGAGTAATTTAATCCCGCATTCAGAGCGTCCGCCTTGCCGCCGTTTTGCTTGTCCACGACCAGGATTCTTTCGTCGGTCACCGATTTGTAGACCTGGTTGACCTCTTCGCATTCTACTCCCTCCTGAACCTCTCTGGCCACGGGTATCAACTTAAACCTCTTCTTGATCTCTTTTAGGGTTTCGTCGGTGGAGCCGTCGTTTACCACGATTAGTTCCAGGTTTGGGTAGTCGAGCTCCTGGAGGGAGGATAGACTGGAACCGATAGTCTCCCTTTCGTTGTAAGCAGGGATCAATATGGCAACTTCCGGAGCCAGCTCGCAGGACTCCCCCTCACAGACTCCGGGAGCTCTCCGTTTCAGGTGATAGCGGAGCTCGAGGGCAGATAGGGCGAGCAGAAGCAGGTAGCCCGTATTGATGGAGAAAAAGTACAACATTACCAGGGAATTGTAGATTAATATAAAGCCGAATAGTAGATTTTTTGTTAGGTTCATTTTCTATTCCTGGTGAGACTCGAAGATTGCCTCCCGGGCCAGGTTCCTGCTTTGACTCCAATGGTCTCCGATAACCTTTCGTCCTTTCTCCCCAAAGCGGGCCAGGGAGTGAAATGCCGCCAACCGGACCCCGAAATCCTCGTCTTCGGCTAGATTGGCCAATAATTGAATCGAACTCTCGGTCGAGATTCTTCCCAGAGCTTCGGCGGAAGCCTCCCTTACCTCCGGCACGGGGTCTCCGCCGGTTCGTTTCAGGATGGGTACAGTTCCTTCTTCCCCGATCTTACCCAGTGATTCCACGGCCCTGATCCGGACGGAGACCACTTCGTCTTCTGTCAGTTTTCTCAGGAGGGGAAGAAAGGACGTTTCTTTCTCCTGTCCGAGGAGGATAGCCCCCAGCCTCCGGAATCTGGAGGTGTCCGAGTTGACCAGTGATTTGAGGAAATTTTCGGGTGGTTTCAGGGTAAATAACTTGATCGCCAGGAAAGAATCCAGCTTATGGGTAAAGCTTTCCAGGAGTCTGATCGGATGTATTTCGGGGAACTCGTCCAGAAAAGAGAGGGAATCGAGGGCGACCAATCTTACTTCGTGGCTGGAATCGTAGAGCAGGGAAGTTAATTCCGCCTTTATGTCCGAAGGGGAAACGTATTTTAATCTGTTCAGGGCCTGGGCCCTTTTCCACCAGCTCCTGCTGGAAAGTTCAGCCACGTCCTTCTCGTAAAAGCCTGCTGAGCGGTTCACCTCGACTGCGAGATCTGACGGTAGGTCGGATTCACGTAAGACTGTGACGAAGTCATCGCGGTACGCGGGAGGGTAATTTTTCTCTTTCAGGGTCCCCTTTAGCCCGGACCCCATTTCAGCTTCATGGAAGGACTCCTTCCAGTTCTCGCGTTCAGCCCTTAAAGCTTTCCTCCGCTTTAAGTGTAACAGCGTCCCTGTGAGATAAGAAGCGATTAGGAAGAGAAGCAGGCCCCAACGCCAAGGACTAGCGGAAATACGAAGGGACGGATTGCCGCCGAGAAATTCTGAAGTAATTCAAACACCTGAACCCCCTCTTGTTATCGCCCGCCCCTGGCGGAAATCGTTATTGGAGTTTCTCTAGTTCGGATTTTAAGATCTCGTAATGTTCTCTCTCAGTTGCGGCCATGTAGCCCAGCAACCTTCGTACCTCTTTGTCTTCAAACTCGTCGGTCAAGTCGCTATAGAATTCCTCGGCTTTCTTCTCGGCTTCCAGGGAGGCTTGTATTAGATCCTCGGCGGATGCACTCTCTTCTATCGTTAGCGAACTCTCCGGGCTGGAACCCTCGGGCAGGCTAATTTCCTCGTTGGGGTAGAAGTCGTTAAGGATGTCGCGGAAACTTTCTTCGTGTTCCTCTTCCTGGGAGACCAATCGTTCTATTACGCTTCTCGTCTCTTTCGGGAGTTCCCTGGCCAGCAACTCCCGGTAGGTCTCGGCGGCTTCGATCTCGGACTGGATGGCTACACCCAGCAGCTCCTGCAGGGATTTTTCCCGGGTGGTTGAAGTGGGACGAGGGGTTTGGTTTTCATCGTTCAAGATTTACCTCCTTCCTTTGAGATCAAACCAGTTAACCGTATACTCTATTTTAACACACGTTCCGACCGGCATAAACTACTGAATTAACTTCTAATCCAATTTGAAAATATTGGAACCGGAGAACTGGGGGAAGGACCTGAATTCGATGAAAAAAAGGCGCTACGCGGAGATAGACCTCTTACGGGGAGTGGCGGTAGTTGGCATGATATCTTACCACATCGCCTTCGACCTGGATGTGGTAGGAATGGTGGAGTTGGAGTCTGGAACCGGTTGGTGGGAAATTTTGGCCGAGATTACTGCCGCCGTTTTTTTCGGGCTGGTAGGAATATCCATGTATATTAGTTTTTCCCGGGCGGCGAGAGAACGAAGTGATGGGTCCGGGCTCGCTGGGAAGTACTTGCTCAGGGGGGCGAAGCTGGTGGTCTGGGGACTGGTGATAACGATAGTAACCTATCTCCTTTACCCCAAGGTTGCGATCCTCTTCGGAGCGCTCCATTTCATCGGAGCGTCGGTGGTTCTCTCGTATCTGTTACTGGGACTGACCAATGACCTGGGGACTGGCTTCCGCCTCCTCTCCCTGGCGGTCGTTTCTGCAACCATCTTCTATCTCTCCGGGCCGCTCCAGGGAGTCCGGGTGGATACTTCCTTTCTTCTCTGGCTGGGGATACCACCATCGGGTTTTCAGTCCCTCGATTATTTTCCTTTGATTCCCTGGTTTGGTTTTGTAGCAGCCGGCCTGGTCCTGGGGGAATTATTCTATCCTGGAGGGGAGAGAAGGTACGAACGGCTCCGGTTTAGCTGGGGTCCCGGAGAATTACTGGGCCGGCATTCTCTGGTGGTCTATTTTTTGCATCAGCCCTTGCTCTATCTCGGTATCTTTCTCTTCAACCTATTTTCCCCCGGGAACTCGATTTTATCCTTAGCTCCCCTCCAGTAGACCTCGTTCGGCTGGTTTAGCCCATCTGCAGCGCCGCCTCTCTGAGATCACCTCGATCGACTCTCCCCGGGTCGTAATAGTCAAAGGGGAGGTCGGTTTTCCCGGAGAGGATAAGTTCTGCCAGCCCCCGGCCGACCGCAGGAGCCATCATGTAGCCGTGTCCGCTGAAACCGGCGGCCAGGTAGTGTCCGGGCACTTTGTACTCTCCCAGGAGCGGGTTGCCATCGGGGGTCGTCGCGTAATAGCCCGCCCAGTGGCGCAATATTCGGGCGAACTTCAGCCCGGGGATGATAGAGGAAAATGCCCTGCTCGCACGAGTTTCGAACTCCAGTGTTTCCCTCATCCCGTAGGTCGGGGGTTCACTCTCCGGCGTGGCCACCCCTCCTATGATTCCTCCCCGTTCGGTCTGGGTCAGGTAGGCGTCGTCGTGTTTCATGGAGATCACCATGGGTTCGACTGTTCCCGGCTCAAATGGTTCGGTGATGATTGCCTGGTGGCGGTAGGGCTCTATCGGAATTCCCATCCCCATCAACTCACCGATCTTCGGGGCCCAGCCCCCGGCAGCATTGATCAATATTTCCGCCCTATAACGATCCCCGGAGGTCCGAACGATTTTTTCTTTTCCGCCCCGGTTGAGCGTTATTCCGGTTACCTTTACACCTTCCTTTAACTCTACGGGGCTTTCCCGGAAGTATCGTTTGAAAGCTGTCACCACCTCGAACGGGTGAGCCTTCCCGTCTTCCGGATTGTAACTGGCCCCCTTCAGGTCACCTACGTCCAGCCGAGGACAGATCTCTTTTGCCTCACCCGGCGTAAGCATCTCCGTGGGAACCCCGAGCGAGTTCTGTAACTCCCTCAGTTCGCGATACCTCTCCGTCTCCTCTTCCGTATGGTGGAGGTAAAGGTAGCCGGTCCGGCGAAAAGCGAATCCGAGTTCTTCCCCGATCTCCGACCAGGATCGTTCTGCACGCTTCATCATTTTGATCGTGGGTTCGTCCGAAAACTGAGCCCTGATTCCCGTCCCGCACCTTCCGGTCGAACCGCTTCCCACGTAGTCCTTCTCCAGAATCACCACCTGCTCTGCTCCCATTCGGGCCAGGTAATACCCTATTGCCAGGCCGGTCGAACCCCCGCCAATAACTACCACTTCTTTCTTGATCATTTATCTTCCCCTCTTTCTCCCGCCGCGTACCTGATGGGGACCGGAATTATGGGAGCCCTTTCTCTGGGTAGAGGTATCTCTGCGAGATTCCTGCCGGTTTCCCTGGCGATGATTTCCCGAACCAGGGGAAGGCAGGTCCTCCCTCCGCAGGTCCCCGTTCCCACCTTAGTTTTTTGTTTGATAAGTTCTAAAGTATCGTAGCCATCGGAGATCGCCTCGCGTATTTCTCTTTCCGTGACGTCCCGGCAGCGACAGACGATCGTTTCTCCCCGGTTCGCCATTTCACTCATTTGATCCTCCGAATGTTTCTCACTTCGTGGACGTGTTCTCTGGGAACCTGAACGGTTACCGTGGGTGTATCCCCGGTCGACTCGTCCTTTCTGGTTAGGCCGGTTATGGTTCCCCGGGTTACTTTCTCCCCTTTTCTGTCAAGACAGAGCACTTCTTCGCCAACGTCCGGGAGCGGAAACTCGTAAGGGAGGGTAATATGACAACTGGTTCTCGGAGAGCAGTCGAGGATGAATATGGCCAGACCGGGACAGCTTTGGAGGCAGAGGCCACAACCCGTGCATCTGTCGTAGTCAACTCTCGGAACCTCGTTCATTCCTTCCATTTCTATAGCCCCGGCCGGGCAGTTTTCCCTGCAGGGATCGCAGGGTATTCTCTCGGGACATTCTATGACCGGGACCGGTCCCCGGGAAAGCTTTTCCTCGGAGGGGAATCTCACTTCCTCCGGTCGAAGATAGCCACGGCCGTTCGGGTCGGCCTGATCCGCCGGATCCTCTGTCACAGTTGCACCTCCTGAAGTCCTCCGCGAAGTCCCTCGTAGTGGGGACCGGCTCTGAGTGAGCTTAAGTGATCCCGAGACCGGGCGACGAGCTGTT
>CAYZUF010000064.1:0-7888 GCA_964481645.1 uncultured Thermotogae bacterium | reverse complement strand
CCTCGGGTAACCGGTACTGGTCCAGCCAGGGCGGATGACAACAGCTCTCACCACCCCGGACTTTCCGAGCCGCTTCCATCAGGGTTTCCCCGCTGGAACCGTCAATTTCTCCACCTGACGGGAGGAAGATCATGTAGCCGCTCCCCCGGGCCACATTAAACGAAGCCAGGTGCCCCCCGGGAGTCTCCGCCAGCGGTTCCAGGAGAGTACCCTCCGGCCAGCTCTCCTTTCTCAGAACGGCCCCGTAGGAGAGCGAGTCCTGGATGCTCCTGAGAAAGCCCCCAACGGGGGAGTCTCCTTCCCTTATCTTCAGTCTGGTCCCCTTTCTGTGTTTTAGATTTCCTTCGTGGAGCAAGGAGCTCCCGTCAAAGCGGGGCAACCAGGAGTATCGGTTTATCTCCTCTTCTTCCTCTCCTCTAATTACCGTCAACGGTCGGCCCAAGCTCCGGAGCTTACAGAAAAGTAACCCCCCGTTTTCGGCCAGAAGATTTTGGGTCTCTTCTCTCCTCGCTCCCATCAGGTTGGCCAGACCCTCCCCCAGCCCCTTGTCCTCCTTGGGGCTGGTCCGAAAGCTTCCGTCAGCGCTTGGCCGCAGTGGTTTCGTCCATAGGGAGTTTATCTCCAGCGGATCCAGAAAAACTATATCAAAATCGGATAACGAGTTTGCTTCCGGGAAACTTCCTTTGATTATTTGGGCCGATCCGTCCTCAAGTTCCTCCGAAAGTTCCCAGCCCGAATCCAGAATCCGTAATTCTTCTACGCAGCTAATTCTCTTCACTCCCTTTGGGTAGAATTGTCAGTAAGAAGCGTATCTCCGTAGATGTTAGGTACAATCGCGGATTTTGTCAATTATGGTCCGGCTCGGTGACCTCTCAGGGAGCAGGGAATTTGGGGGGATCCCCGCTATTTAGGTTGAGGACCAATTCTCCCCCGGTTAGTATATTTTTTGGCGCTCTTTTCCCCGGGGGGACCCTTGTCGAGATGAAGCTAAAAACACTGATTCTTTCGTTCACGGGCGTAGTGGCCGTCTCGTTCGCCGCGATATTTATCAGGATGAGTACCGCGCCTCCCCTGATCATTTCTTTCTACAGGATGTTCTTCTCAGCGGCTCTGGTCTCCCTGTACTGTTTCTACAAAGGAGATATCCGATCTCAGTTCCGGGACCTTACCCGGAGAGAGATACTCCTACTTGGTCTCGGGGGACTGTTCTTGAGCGTCCATTTCGCTTTCTGGGTGACCTCTTTGAACCACACAAGCGTGGCCAGCTCCGTGGTCCTGGTTACCACCCAGCCCATCTTCATCGTTCTCTTCGAAAGCATTTTCTTGAGCAAGAAACCCTCGAAGGGCTTTCTGATTGGAATGGCCGTGGCGGCTCTGGGTAGCTTTTTGATTGGTTTTGGCGACTTCAGGTTGGCCCAGTTCGGGTTAATCGGCGATCTCTTTGCGCTCCTGGGAGCTATCATGGCCGCGGGTTACTTTCTCATCGGAGGAGAGGTCAGGAAGAGGATCAATTTATTGCCCTATATCTTCATCGTCTACGGCTTCAGCTCGATCTTTCTTCTCGTCTTCTGCTTGGTTGCGGGCCTGCCCCTGGGGGGCTATTCTCTCACTAACTTCGGGCTCTTCTTGCTGCTGGCGCTCGTCCCCACCCTGGTGGGTCATACCGCCTTTAACTGGCTTTTGAGCGAGGTTAAAGCCTCTATGATCGGTGTCACTATCCTCGGGGAACCGGTTGGCTCCTCGTTGCTGGCAATCGTCTTTTTCGGAGAATATCCTTCTTACTGGGTAATAGCTGGGGGCAGCTTCGTCCTTTTCAGCATATACTTCCTCTGGCGCCAGGAATTACTCGAGGATATGGCCGGTTAATATCGATGGGGGTCGGACGGTTCAGTACCTGCCTATTCCCCCTCTCCCTCTAACTCCTCGGCGGCTCTTTGTTGTGCCCTTTCCTGGATCTCCTCGGCCCTCTTTTCAAACTCGGTCCGGGCCTCTTCGGCCTTTTCGGAGAGTCCCTGGACCAGGTCTTCCCCGGCTCCTTCGTCGAATTCCTCCTCGAATTCCGGGAAGCCATCCTCCTTGGATATTCCCATTATGCTGCTGACGGCTCCCAGCACGTCCGCTGTCCCGGAGGGGACTATGAGCTTGGAGGCCCTTCCATTTGCCAGTTTCTTCATCGCTTCGTAGGCCTTGAGGGTGAGGATTTGTTTCGTCGGTTTCCCTTTGTGGTAGGCTCCGAAGACCCCCTGAATGGCGTTGGCTTCCCCTTCGGCCTCGGTGATGTATTCGTAGCGTCTGGCGTCGGCCCTCTTCCTCCTGGCGTTGGCTTCCCCTTCGGCCTCCAGAACGGCTGCTTTCTTGCTCCCTTCGGCCTTTAAAATAGCCGCTTTCTTACTCCCTTCGGCCTCCAGGACGTCCGCTCTTCTCCGCCTTTCCGCTTTTAATTGCTGAGCCATGGCGCTCTTGACGTCGTCGGGAGGGGTAATCTCTCTTATCTCCACCTTGGTTACCCTGACCCCCCATTTGTCCGTGTCTTTGTCCAGGGTATCCAGTAATTTAGAATTGATCTGTTCCCTGGAAGAGAGGGACTGGTCCAGGTCCATTTCTCCGATCTCGCTTCTCAGGTTGGTCTGTGCGAGCCTGACCGCCGCCTGTTCAAAGTTTTCGACTTCGTATTCTACCTTCTTAGCGTCGGTCGGTTTGTAGTATACGATCGCGTCGACGGTAACCGTGGCATTATCTTTGGTGATAACGTCCTGGCGGGGCACATCCAGCGTCTTCTCCCTCATATCGATCTTGCGCACCTTCTGAACGAAAGGAAAGATGAAGTGAAGCCCGGGTTCGTAAGTCGAAGAATACTTCCCGAAGGTCTCCAGCAACCCTTTCTGGTACTGGCGAACCATGACCGTCGCCCAGGAGCCAAATATCAAAACAAAGGCAATCGCGGCTAAGATTACTGCAAATGTCATTTCTAACCCTCCTCTCGGATATCTTCACCTAGATTGTCGTCGTCAACTTCCCCAACTACAAGGGCGGTTCCTTCCACGCTCTCCACGACGACCTTATCTTCTACTTCGATAGTCGCAGTTGCTTCCTCCCCGGGCTCCGCCCGCCACTTCTCTCCGTTGACCACTACCACTCCGTCACCGGTTGCCGGATCTATCTTCTCGGTCACTACTCCTACTTCCCCCACCAATCTATCGGGCCCGGTCTTAAGAGTCTTTCTGGAGCTGGAATAAATATCGAATTTCCAGGCCATGTAAGCTGCGATTCCCGTGGCCACCACGAAGGTGATGAAGCTCGCGATCTCCCCGGGGAGCAGGAAGTCAACCAGGCTGGCAATTAAAGCTCCGAACCCGACGGTGCTGAAGAAGAAGGTAGCTGTATTTAACTCCAGAATTAACAGTCCTAACCCAGCGATAAACCACAACCAGGCCGGTATTAGGTCCATTCCAGTCACCTCAGTTGGTTTCCAGACTCCAAGTCTCCGGGCAAAGGTTTTCACTTTTCACACCGGCTAGTTCCCAAGCCCCGTCCGCCAGCAGAAATAAAGCCCCCGAAATAGTATTGTGCCCGCCCAGTACTACCGGTTCAGGTGATTCCAACGCGGCTCGGGTTAGCTCCTTTAAATAATCGGTGCGAATGGCCCCCGGATTCAACAGGTCGGATGCGAACCTCTCTCTTCGGGTAGGCCACTCTCCCAGGTAGTTAAATAGGACCCGGGTGTCCAGGAAGAGGCCAGTCCCTCTCTCCAGGAGGGTGGTGATAAACCCCCTGGGGCCTCTCTCCTCGAACAGCCTTCCCAGCAAGTAAGGGCGGTCTCTTTCGGGCGGTGTATCCCCGTAACTCCCCCTGCCCTCGGAAAACACGTCCACCTGGCAGGCGGCGTTTTTCTCCAAATAGGACCAGGTAGCCGCACCGATCCTGCCCGCCAGGACAAGCCGGCTCTTCCGATCGGTGAACTGAGGCACGATTTCCCTCAACCTGGTTCCCTTCCAATCCAGCGTCCCGGTGTACCGGGAAAGCCTGTCCGGAGTTCCCGGACATAGTTTAAATGAAAGAAGGTCCAGGGGCGTATCCAGGTCAAATAGGGTTCTGGCACTTCTTTCCATTTCGTAAGGTTTCAAGCCCGCGTCCCTGGTTAACCATCCGAGCTCGTTGTCCTTTTCCGGCGGTTCCAGGCTCAGGATTCGTTCGCCGGGTGTAAATCCGATCATATCCGTGGAGTAAAAATTGTTGGCCAGTGAACAGTCGGAATGACTCTCCAGGAAATCCAGGGCAGCCTGAAAACCTTCCTGCCCTAGGAGCGGTCCGCTTCCTCCTCCCAGGTAAAAGATCCCCTCCAATTCGGATTTTTCGACCACCGCGAATAGATTCTCTCCGAAATGGAAGTTATCACCTGACTCCTGGACGGTCAGCTTGGGATAGTCAGAGGGATCGATCCCCATGAGGCGTTTGGAGTTGGTCATCAGAACCTGGCGTTTTACTCCGGCAATGGAGTCGGTGAGGTCCAGCAGATCCAGCGTGTTTGCCACCAGACCTCGATTCAGGATCTCCTCCGGGGGGGAGCTGCCCGCCAGTCCGGTGGTGATAAATACCGTAGTCCCGCTACCCATCGATTCGTTCATCTCCAATTATCCTCAATCCATCCTCCGTGCCCACAAATACCAGATCCGCCTTCCTATCGGCGAAGTAGCCGTTTTCTACTACACCATCTAGCGTGTTGATTTCCCGCTCTCGCTCGACAAGTTGGTCGCCTTGAAGTTTCTCGGAGAGCTGGACGTCAATAATGACGTTCTCATTATCCGTTTTCACAAGTCCTCCATCCTCCTCTCGAAACCGGGGAACGCCGTACTTTCTCAATAACTCGAAGGTCCCTTTCCTTCGTTCCGGTAGTACTTCCACGGGGAGTGGAAAGGTCTGGCCAAGATAATCGACGATCTTTGAGCCGTCTACCACGATCAGCAAAAGCTCCGACCGCTTGGCCACTTTTTTCTCCCGATAATGAGAGCCTCCGCCGCCCTTCATCAAGTTCAGCTGGGGATCGACTTCGTCGGCTCCGTCCAGGTCAAAGATCAGGTCTCCTACATCCTCCAGCCTGCCTACCCTTACTCCGCGTTTCTTTAGTTCCCGTTCGGTTTTCAAGGAAGTAGGCACCGCGATCAAGTTGTCGTAGGGTTCCAGCCTGTCGAAGAGATAGCCAACCGTCGAGCCCGAGCCGATCCCTATTTTCAGCTCCCCGTTCAGGTCGTAGTGATCCGCGATCCAGTTCATCGCCCCTTCTACCGCGAGCTCCTTCAGTTTCTCCCGGTCCGAATCTTTTATCTCCACATGCGCCACCCCTTTTGATGGTTAACTTTGGTTCAAACTCCATTCGTGCAGAAGACTCGGAGATCGACCGAACTCCTGCTCCAGGTTAATTGGGATTAGATACATTATAAACCTTTTGTTTCCGGAGACAAATTAGCCCCCCGGACCCTCTCCCCTCCCTTGAAGAAGAGGAGAAGCCAATTATAATAATGTTGCAATAATCCCTGTTTTGACTGCGCTTTGCGGGAACCGAGCTTCAATCTGAGGCTGAGCAATCAACCTGGAGGAAAATATGCATTTTTTTGATTTGGTGAACAAAAGGAAGTCAACGAGGTCTTTCAAGGGCAGGATGGTTTCTGACGAGGAAGTTCAACAACTACTGGAAGCCGCAAAGTCCGCCCCTTCCGCAGGTAACCTCCAAGCTTACGAAATACTGGCAATAACTAAGCAGGGCCTCAAGGAAAGTTTGGTTGAAGCTGCTCACGGTCAGAAATTTATCGAGCAGGCCCCGATCGTCTTTGCTTTTCTGCAGGATGAAGAACGTTCGCGGGAACGATACGGGGATCGAGGGAGATTATATTCCCTTCAGGACGGGACAATTGCTGCCACCTACCTTCAGCTTGCCGCCGTGGAACTGGGTCTGGGGAGCTGCTGGGTCGGCGCCTTCGACGAAGGGGTGGTTAAGAAACTGCTGGATACCGCGAAACGTCCCTTGGCTCTCATTCCGGTAGGCTACCCGGCCAGGTCTTCAGGAAAGAACGCCGGTCGGCGGGAGCTGGACGAGCTGGTTGAATTCGTGGAATAACCGGCTTTAATTTAGTTCTACTCTCCGAATAACTGGACGAGGATTACCCTATTCCTTTCTCGCGTGTCGTGATTAATGGCCACGATGTTCTGCCACCTCCCCAGCTGCAGTTTCCCTTCCACGAACGGTACCACGGTCCCCGGCCCCATGATGGTCGCCCTGACGTGGCTTCGCCCATTGTCGTCGTTCCATGTCTCGTGATGCTTGTAGGGTATATCAGGGGGAGCCATCCTTTCCAGAGCCTCGGGGATGTCCTCTCTTAATCCCGGTTCGAACTCCACGGTGCTGACCGACCCGGTTGCCCCGGGAACGAAAACGTTGGCGCTACCCTCGGTTAGTTCGGACTTTTCCACTACCTCCCGTACTTTCCCGGTAATATCTGCCATTTGGCTGTCGCTACCGATTTGGACCCTGATCCTCGTGGTCTCTACGGTCATCGATTCACCTCCGAAGCGTAACTTTGAGATGCTTTCCCGGGGAGGAGACTATTCCCGGGTCCCATGAACTAGAAAGTCAACTATTTCCTCCATCCTCATCCCCCTCGACCCCTTGATTAATACCAGGTTGTCCTCCCCTTTGATTGAATTTTCCAGCCTTCGAGTCAGAGCTGATCTGGTCGGAAACCATTCCGCTGCCGGACCTCCGGCCTGGTTTTCTTTCAACGCTTCCACTAAATGCCCGGTAAGTTTTCCCACCGCTAAGAGGGCGTTTATCCCTGCGTCCCGGACGTCGGAGGCCAGTTCTCTGTGGTAGCGAGGGGAATTTTCTCCAAGTTCCTGCATATCTCCAAAGACGAAAATCTTTCTCCCACCTACACTGCGATTTCCCACGTACTCCAGTGCGTTGCGAGTGGCTGCCGGGTTGGCATTGTACGTGTCGTCTACTACGGTACCTCCGAAGAAGTCTTTTGGTTCGAGCCGATGGGGGAGAGGCGGGATGTTTACCCCCTCCCTTAACGCAGAAGGGGAAACCCCCAGTTCCAGGCCGACTGAAACCGCGGCTAGGAGATTGTAGACGTTCGCCCGCGAGCGAAGACCCGACTCCAGGGTCAGGGGAGAGCCGGGTAGGCTCGCTTCGGCGGATCGCGGACCATCAATTAAAGTAAACTTAACCCCCTCCGCCCGATTCGGGGCTACCTCCGTGGCCCGATAGTGACAACCCGCTTCCGTTAATCCGTACCGAACGAAATGGTAACCTTCAAGTTTCTCGGCTTCTTTTCGGAGGGGAGGGGAGTCCCCATTTATAATTACCCTGCTTTCCGGGGCCATTCCTTTCGTTATTTTTAGCTTTTCCTTAGCTATCTCCTCTACCCCCCGGAAGTTCTCGGCATGAACCATGCCCACCCCGGTTATCAGACCGAGGGTAGGAGAAAGGACTTCACTCAATCCACCCACGTCGCCCGGGAACTGAAGGCCGAGCTCAAAGACGCCGTAGTCCGAGCTCTCGTCCATCTGAAGCAGAGCCAGGGGAAGGCCGTATTCCGTGTTGTAATTGCCCGGCGACTTGTGGACGGTTCCCGACCGGGAGAGAACGGAGGCAATTAGTTCTTTGGTGGTGGTTTTTCCCCAGCTTCCGGTCACGCCGATAACCGGGAGATCGAAGGATTCCCGGTGATTTCGAGCCGCGTCAAGGAGCGCGCGCTCAGTATCCTCAACCAAAATGGCATTTCAGAACTTATCCGGGAGGAAATCCTTCGCCTCCAAGAAAGCCCCGGAAGCCTGCTTTTCGTAGGCCTCCTCGAGAAAAAAATGACCGTCCGTGCTGGAGCCGGGTAGG
>CAYZUF010000063.1:0-7934 GCA_964481645.1 uncultured Thermotogae bacterium | reverse complement strand
ACGGTTGCAGAGACGTCCTGCCTCGTCTATCTGATGGATGGTAAAGAGTGTTGTTACCCCCTCTTCCGTGATTTTCGTGATCTTTGTATGGACGGCTTCCTTCGTCCCGAGGTCAAGGCCGGCCGTCGCATCGTCAAGTATCACCATCTTCGGCTCGATGATCATAGCTCGGGCAAAGAGCAGCTTTTTTCGCATCCCGGTAGAGAGCTCGTAAGGCTTGTCGTTTCTCTTTTTCCATAGATCGAACTTCTTCAGTTGCTGTTCCGCCCTTTCAGACTGCTCCCCGGGAGGGACACCGTTGTAACCGGCGTGGAACCTCAGGTCCCCAAAAATGTCGAAGTCCCGGTCAAGGTTAGCTTCCGCGGGTGCAAAGCCTATAAAGAATAATTATTATTCCACCCTTTGATTTCCGGGTTCTTTTTGGGATAATTTGTGGACATAATACACAACACAACCTGGGTTGTTAAAGATAAAAAAAATATTCAGAAGTAAACAGGAGATAAATCTTACCTCCGGGAGTCTGGCAAAGCCACTGTTTTTCCTGTCGCTCCCGGTGATCATAACCAATCTCCTCAGGACGGCCTACAGCCTTGCCGACACCATCTGGGTCGGCAGATTGAGTAAAGAAGCTCTGGCCGCCATTACCTTCTCCTACCCGATCGTATTCCTGTTTATTGCTTTGGGTATGGGCCTGGCCGTCGCCGGGAGCGTGCTGGTGGCTCAGTACGAGGGGGCGGGGAGCAGGGACGACGTAGAGTACGCCGCCTCCCAGACCGTGGTCTTCAGCCTCGTGGTGGCGATAGTCCTCGGAGTTGGGGGGTTCTTCCTGGTAGGGCCCGTGTTGAATATCCTCGGAGCCTCCCCGGAAGTCATCCCCCTGGCTACTGAATACCTGCAGGTCGTCACCCTCGGTTTGTTCGCCCTCTTTGGTTTCTCCGTATTTATCGCGCTCATGCGGGGCTTTGGCGAAACAGTTACTCCTATGCTTGTCATGCTGCTCTCCGTCGTCCTGAATATTGTTATCGATCCATTTCTGATCTTCGGCTGGTTTTTCTTTCCCCAAATGGGCATTCAGGGAGCTGCCGTGGCCACCGTTTTCTGTCGGGGACTGGGGTTGCTAGTCGGGATCTGGATCCTGGTTACCGGGAGAAAGGGTCTTAGGATCTACCCTTCCTACATGAAGCCGGATTTCGATTTCTTCAAGAGGATATTCAAAATCGGGGTTCCCGCTTCCGTGGAAGGAACCGGCAGAGCGCTCTCCGTAAATGCCCTACTCTCGGTCGTGGGTGGATTCTCGACCGGGGTGGTCGCCGGCTACGGAATCGGGATAAGGGTCTTTTCGACGGTTTTCTTGCCGGCACTGGCCGTATCGAGGAGTGTCGAAACTGTTACCGGCCAGAACATAGGAGCCGAGAGGTTCGACAGGGCCGAACGGGCCAACTACCTGGCGGCCAAGGGGATGTTCGTGGCGATGACCCTGCTGGGGATTGGCGTCTTCTTCTTATCCCCGCAAATAGTTTCCATTTTCACCCCGAACGAGGAAGTAATTTCGGTGGGAGCAGAATTCCTGAAGTACATAGCGTTAACTTTCGGTTTCATCGGATCGGCCCGGGTTTTTTCCGGGGGATTCCGCGGAGCGGGCAAGACGATGGTAGCCGCGGCAATTGCAGTTATGACCCTCGGAGTGATCCGTTATCCCATTGCTCTGGTGCTGTCCCGCGAATTAGGCCGGAACGGGATCTGGTGGGCTTTCGTGGTTTCGAACATCTCTGGCCTGTTTATTGCTTACTCCTGGTTTAGACGGGGTACCTGGAAGAAGAAAGTGATCGGGGAGGAAGCTGAAAGAGGGGAAGTTGCCGAGGAGCTTTCCACCATAGAGGAGACCATTTCGGAATAGAGTTAGCCTTCAAGCTCTACAGTATGGAACAAACGCTCATTCATTGCTGACTTTATAGTCACCTTTATCGCCCGGGGAATTGGCCTCACCTTATTAGAGGTCTCCGTTCCTTTAACGGAGAATCCCCTCAATACTCGAACGCCCTTTTCACCCTCTCCAGGGCCGAAGGGTGGTCGTGGAACAATAATTCGACGAGCCTGGGTGGGGCGGGGTTGCCAAGGTTCTGCTGTGATAATTTTACCAGGGCCCGACCCAGCGCACGGGGATCGTCCACGAGCCGGAGACTGAAACCGTCTGCTGCTCGTTCCCGGACCCTGGAAAGCCAGTTTCTCAGCGGTGCCAGGATGAAAAGGATCAACTCCATCATGCCCCCGATCACGGGTAACGCCGAAATATCCCTTTCCAGCTGGAAAATGGAGAGGACGGGATCCAGGAACGTAGCCACCAGGAAGAACCCGAGGAGGCTGAATAGAGACCCGGCCAGGAGAAGAATCCAGATATCGTGATATTTGTGGTGCCCCATTTCGTGAGCAATCACGGCTTCTATTTCTTTTTTCGAGTAGTTTTCCAGCATAGTGTCCGAGAGAATGATCCTCCGACTGGACCCGATCCCGGTCAGGCCTCCGATTGCTTTCTTGGTCTTCGCGCTGGCCTCCATGGTGAAGGCCCCCAGGACGTCCAGGCCAGCCCGGTCGGCCAGCCCTCGCAGTCTTTCCTTGAGGTCTTCCTGTTCCAGCGGTTCGAAGTCGTAGAAAAGAGGCATCAGAATCGTGGGGGAGATAAAACCCATGAAGATGGATATAGCGGTAAAAGCGACCCAGGCCCATACCCACCAGTAGCCGGTTACGTTGATGGCCCAGAAGAGAAGGGAGAAGCCAATAAGGGACAGGATTAAACTAATTCCCAGGCTCTTGACCTTATCCCTGAACCAGCCGGGTGATTCTTGAGTGGACAGATCAAACCTGTGCTCAAGTCTGAAACTCAGCCAGTCCGAAGGGAGGTCAAGCAGGAAAAAACCCAGGGCGAAAACAAGGATGTACGTTACCCTTACCGCCCATGTGTTGCCCAAAGAACCGTTCAAGAGGTCGTAGAGTGGTTTAGTCCCGTACAGCGCAAAAAGTACCAGCGCCAGCAGCGAGACGAGGTTCCCCGTTAAGCTGATTCCCAAGCCCTGGAGCTGGTAATTCTTTGCTTTCTCGTAAGCGTCAAGGTCGAAACCGTATTTTTTTAACTCTTCCCTTTTTGTGGCCCGTTCCACTATTTCCCTCCTTGTCAATACGGAGTTATCCGGTCGGATCGAGTGCTCCCGGTAACCGCCGAAGCCGGGCGACGCCGGGTGAACTTTCTCCGGAGCCGTCAGGTCAATTATTTCCTGGTTATCTTAATATATCTTCTCCTGGTGGCAAACCGATAGAGATAAACAAGCCCCACGAGCAGGACCAACCACAGCAGCGGGTGCCAGAATACCAAACCTAGAATGACCAGCAGGATCAGGAATGGCCCGGCTAGCAGGAATTCGAGTAGACTAAGGACCAGTCCCAGCAGTATCCCCACCAACCCAAAAACTATCCCTACAGTTGCCGCAAAGAAATGAAATAAAGAGCCAAGGAAAATACCCATCATCAATTACCTGCCGCTCAAACAATTATCTTTCGCCTCCGAACCTTGGAGGCGCTAAACACCGGTTAGCTGCTCCGGGAGCCGGTCCTCAATTCCTAAAGGCTGACCTTTTCCTCCACTCGAGAACCCTCCTTGACTTCAATTGTATCCGAATACTCGACCTTATCAATTACGCAGCCCTCTCCGATCACTACCGATTTGCCTCGAACGACCTTTGCTTTTACCCCTTCCAGCTCAAGGCTGTCACCCTCCAGGACTTCCGATTCCAAACTGCCGCTGGGAATCCGATTGACGTAGGAGCTCAGCTTTTTACCCAGTTTGGTTATCCCTCTTGATATTCTATCCTCATCGAGGTCGAGCTCGAACCCGAGTTTATCGCCCAGTCTATCCAGACCCTTTTCCAGGTTTTCGACTCCACCTTTAACCCTTTCCCGGTTCAGGTCGAGCGAGAGGCCCTTCTTCGTTATCCGGATTTGCTCCCCACCCACCTCGGCTGCGTAATTATCGCTACCCAGCCATACCTCTATTTGGTCGGCAGTCAGGAGGCCGCTTACCGAAAAGCTTCCTCGAGAAGTAAAACTTTCCCCTTTGACGTCACCCTCTATTTTGGCGGATACGGCAAGATATATCTCTCCACTAATAAGGTCCTTCGAGACTTCCAGTGAACCGTAGGATTTAAAGAGGTCGGATTTTACCCTTTTATCCACCGCCAGGCTTCCCCGGCTGGTTACAGTCTCTGCGTCGAGCCGGCCCGCAAGCCTGCTGGACCCGGTCACCTTCAGCTTCCCGGTTTCGACGTCCCCCTCAAACTTCGCGGTCCCGGCCACCGTTAATTCTTCCACCCGGATGTCGCCGGTTATCGTACCGGAACCGGCGACCACGATCTTTCGATAGTCACCCCCGGCTATCCGACCGGATCCGGAGATTCTGACCTCGTCTCTGGGATCGCTGCGCTTCATGGATTGCTGTCACCTCTCAAAATCTTCGTCCGAATACTCCACGGTTTCTGGGGTATCGTTGGTGCTCGAATCGTTTAAATAGAGATAAAACCGATAGACCAGGTAAGCGAGGGCCACCACCGCGGCGAAGCTAAACACGGAACTAAAGGCAAATTTCACCACGGCACCCACTATGGTACCGAAGCCTTTCAGGAGCCAGACGAATAGTCCAAATATCGAGGTTACTACCGCTCCCAGAAAGAACAAGAGAAGGAAAAAGATTCCTCCCAGGATCAGCCAGGATTTCCAGTCACCGGTGAACCTTATTTTCATATCCACCCCTTAGCGGATGTCCGCTCCTTTTCTCAATTTTAACTTGAGCTCCTGGATTAACTCGGCCAGCTCAAGTTCCTTTACGATCTTGACGGTCCGGTCGAAATGAATCTTTCCCGTGGCCAGGAGGCAAAATCCCGGAGCCGAGTGGTCTTTTTCCTCTTCCCCTTCCCTGAAGAAACGGGTTCTCCTTTTCGCGACGATGATCCTTTCGTCGTACGGATAGGACCCTTTTTCGCTATCCTGTAGAGCGGTTAGAGAGAGGTAAATCTCCCCCGGGTCGAGACCGGCTTCTTTCAGTTTGCGGAAAACGGTCAAGCTCAACAGATCGTGGAAACTGTAAAGCTTCCGGGAACCGACCGCCTCTTCGTAGCCCTCCAGCAACTGGGTGTCTATCCAATGGAACTTCGTCAGGCTCGACCTTTCGTATTTTTTTTCGGCCAACTCCGGCGAGAGGAGACGGGCAATTTCCTTTAACGTATTCTCCCCCTTTAGCTCCTTAATTTTCTCAATTCTGCCCAGTATCTTATCCCGCGGCAGAAAGCTTTCCTGTCCGGTCCGCGTGGATTGGTGGGTTATCCAGTTATCCGGGATCAACCCCTTTCTCTTCCAGCGATAAAACTGCCCGTAGGAAATCCCCGTCCGGTCCAGAAGTTCCTTTTTCGATATCAATTCTTTGGTCATGAGAATCACTTCAGTATAACATAACACTGTTACGCATTCAAACCGGCGCGGGTATTACCGGAGACCTTTGGGTCCGGATTCCTCAGTCATCTCTGTCGAAGCTTTCCCGGGAAGGTTTCAATAGGATAATTTATGAGTTAGTATTTTAGCGATCTTAGCCGGGTAGACCTCACCTTGGAGGTGTGGTCCTTTTCGGCACAAATCTATTACGGTCACAGGGTGATCTCAGAAAAATGGCAAAAATCAGAAGACTCGTACTGGATATTATGAAGCCGCACGAACCTTCCGTAATCGAGTACTCGTCCGAACTGGCCGACCTCGAATGTATCGCTGGAGTAAACTCCTCTATGGTGGAAATCGATCACGAGGTAGAAAATATCAAGGCAACCCTTGAGGGCGACGACATCAATTACGATCGGGTGGAGGGAGTAATCGAAGGACTTGGTGGAAGCGTACATTCCGTGGACAAGGTTCTCTGTGGTAAAGCCATCGTAAAGGAATTAAGGACGCCTCAGGATTGAACGGTTTTTGAGAATAATCCTTCCCGTATTTTGGTGGGCGGAAACCCAAAGGTTATTACCCCTCTTGACGGAGGGGTTTTTCTCCCAGACGGGGATAACTCGGAGCCCTAAATAGTTTTCTTGAGAAGCTCGAGCCAGTCGAGCAGTTGCCTGGTTATCAGGAAGTGTTCCTTGACCTCTCTTTGCGCACTGCCCCCGAGCTTGGCACCGAGTTCGGGATCCCTGAGTATCTCGACGATCCTCTCCGCCACCTGGTCGTAATCCTCGGGATCTACCAGGAATCCGGTCTCTTCGTCGGTTATCTGTAGAGGTATTCCCCCTACCCGGGAAGCCACCACCGGACTGCCCTTCCAGAGCGCCTCGGTCACCGTCAGTCCGAAACCTTCCTTGAGAGATTTCTGCAAAACGACGGAGGATACGCGCTGAAGCACGTTGACCAGGATGTCGCTTTCCTTATTGATTACCACGACGTCGTCCCGGTCCTTCGTCATCTCCACGATGGTCTCGTAGACTCGGGGACCTTCAGGGTCGTCGGTGGCCATGGCCCCGAGCAATACCAGGCGACAGTCCACCTCTTCCTTGACTCGATCGAAGACCTCGATTACTCCCTGAGGATCCTTCCATTTATCAAACCGGGAAATCTGACTGATGATCGGTTTGTCATCTTCTATTCCGTACTTGCTAAGATACTTGTCGATTGTAGGCTGGTCGATTTCCTTGTTTTTGACGGTCAGGGGGTCGATGGACGGATGGATGACCTCTGATTTCATGCCGACGTCCTTAGAGATGAAATCCTTGGCGGAAAATACGGCCCGATCGTACCTGATGATGAACTGTTTTAGGTAGTCCCAGACCTCGCGGTTTGGGTCGGAGAGGTCTATGTGGGCTCGCCAGATCCAGGGTTGTTTCTTTTTAAAATACCTAATAAGGGGTAACGGTTGGGGATCGTGGATAATCACCAGATCGTGATCGATATGGGCATAAGTGGTAAATTGCCCGTTCGTGTCGGTATAAAGCGACCGCTTCAGCTGAGAAAAGTTGATCTCTTCTCCCTGAAGGGCGTTATGAAATTTCTTGGTCACGTTAAAGAAGTCGTGATGACCGTGAATCACCCTCCAGTCGACCTCTATTCCCAGGTCGCTCATCAGTGGTACCAGGTGGTTTAGGATTTCGGCGACCCCGCCCCCCTGATAACTCGAATTTACGTGCAGTACCTTTTTTCCGTACAGGCCCTTACTTTTCCGAAATATTTTGGAAATCAGTTCGTCTCCGACTATCTCCCGATAATCTTCCAGGTGTTTCACTTTATCACCTCGTCGTCCCGGATCTCCGCTGTCAGCTTTTTCCAGCGTTTATCGTCTTTTGGAGCCGCGCTCATCATCCGTTTTCCAGGAGGTCGATGAACGCGTCTCGGACGGAAGCTCTGTCTCTACCGGTATTCTTTATCCTCCGAAATACTTCCGCGGCCGTGAGGGCCGTAAAGCCGTAGAGATTGCAACCTTCGACTAACGCCTCGCTCCTCTCGCCTTGACGAACCTCCGGATCCTCAGTGGCGTAGCCGTTGACGATGACCACGCCCTGCGGGTCCTCGTTTTCGTAGATCTTTAATTCGTTTATCCCCTGGACGAGGCGGTGGTAAGGCTCGAGACCGACGGAACCTTCGGGGTTCGCTCCCAGGGTAATTGCGAATCCGGTTTCTCCAGAGGTGGAAAAGGTGAGATCTATCGAGGAGCCCCCCTCCTCCGGCTCGAGACCAATCTCTTCCAGTATCTTACTCAGAGTAAATTTTAACTCGTAATCCGACCGCGCCGAAAGGAGGCTTTTGAACGAGCCCAGCTGGTCACGCCTTCGTTCCTCCTCTTCTTTTTCCTTCTCCAGTCGAGCGATTTCCTCGTTCAATTCCGATATTCTGGCACCGATCTCCTCTTCCTCGGGTAACCG
>CAYZUF010000062.1:0-7961 GCA_964481645.1 uncultured Thermotogae bacterium | reverse complement strand
TCAATCTCATATGCCAGTGGTGGCGGAGATAGAGGAGCGGATGTCGACCGAAGAACCTTTTTCCGGTCAGCGGATCGGAGTAAGTATCCACCTGGAGGCAAAGACAGCTCGATTGGCCCTCGCTCTTCGGAATGGGGGAGGGGAGGTCTTTGTCACCAGCAGTAATCCCCTCTCCACCCAGGACGACGTGGCCGCGGCACTGAACGAAGAAGAGGGG
The DNA here is from genome assembly GCA_964481645.1 of uncultured Thermotogae bacterium. GTDB lineage: Bacteria > Bipolaricaulota > Bipolaricaulia > M55B111 > M55B111 > JAGXLP01. Next base: position 7,744 of record CAYZUF010000062.1, on the reverse strand, counting down.
ATTACAGTATTTTCCCGGTGGGGAGTAAGCGAAGAGGAATACGAAAATCAGCTCGAATCGGTACTCAATAGTCGCCCGGACCTGATTATCGACGACGGGGGGGATCTGGTGAAACAACTACACGGCCCCCTGGAAGAACTGGGCAGTAGAATTAAGGGGGGAGCGGAGGAAACCACGACTGGAGTGAATCGACTCCGCGCACTGGACCGGGAGGAAGCACTGAACTTTCCCATGTTCGCCGTGAACGACGCGCGAATGAAATACCTCTTCGACAACCGCTACGGTACCGGTCAATCCACCTGGGACGCAATAACCAGAACTACCAACTTGACCGTCGCCGGCAGCAGGGTGGTGGTCGTTGGTTACGGCTGGTGTGGAAAGGGAATAGCAAAGATTGCGGACGGGATGGGAGCGGAAGTTATCGTGGTAGAAGTCGACCCCATAAAAGCCCTGGAAGCCAGGATGGACGGCCATCGGGTTATGAATATCGAAAAGGCCGCGCCACTGGGGGATTTCTTCGTTACCTCTACCAGCAATATCGACGCGATCCCCGAGAGTGCGATTGAAGAGTTAAAAGACGGTGCGATACTGGCAAACGCGGGCCACTTCGATGTGGAAATCGATATAGACGCTCTGGAGGCGCTCTCTTCGCAGCGGGAAGAAGTAAGGGATAGCGTGGAACGTTTTACCTTCGGAGACGGGAGGGAAATATTTCTGCTCGCTGAGGGGCGGCTCGTAAACCTGGCCGCAGGAGATGGCCATCCAACCGAGATCATGGATATTAGTTTTGCTCTGCAGATCCTGACCGTCGAGCATATTTTGAAAAGTGACCGACTGGCGGATCAACTCTACTCCGTCCCCCCGGAGGTCGACGAAAGGGTGGCTGAAATGAAGTTAAAAAGCCTGGGCGTGGAGCTGGACGAGCTCTCTCCGGCTCAACAGGATTACCTTAGAGAGTTTAGCTAAGAGAAGTTCTCGGGGGAATCCTCCTTCTCTCTTAACTCTTTCAGGTTCTCCAGTTCGAAATAATCCAGGAAGTACTGGGTGACGGAAAGCAACTTGGTTCGGCCTTCCTTCTCGGATTTGACGAAACCGCGCTCGATGAGCTTGTCGATGTGATCGTAGGCGCCGTTTCCCCTGATTTCCACTACCTCTTTCTGAAGAACGGGGCTGTTGTAGGCAATAACGGAGAGGGTTCGTAAGACACCCCTGGACATATCTTGGTGAGGGGCGAGGTGTTTTACCCTGTCCAGTAGGCCCCGCTTTATCCGCAATCTGTACTTACCGTCCTTTTCGGATAGCTTTAATCCCCGGTCTTGGGAGGATAGCTCCCCCTCCAGGTCGGTCAGAACTGAATCCAGTTGATCATCGGTCAGGCCGGTCAGGTCCAGGAGTTCGGATCTTGGCACCGGATCGCTGGCCAGAAAGAGGGCCGCTTCGACGATCGCCTCCGGGCTGATCCCGGAGTCGTCAATTTCCGGTTTCGTCATCGCCCGGATCCGATCTCTCTTGCCCTTCTTCAGTCCCTCGGTTGCTGAGCTCCACCTTTATTTCGCCAAAGTGCTCCTTCTGTTTGCACCTGACCTTTCCTTCGGATTGAAGGTGAATTAATTCCATAAAAGTGGTGAATTTCTCCTCTTTGGTATTCCGATCCAACAAAGAGGAAAAAAGGACCTCTTTCCCCCGGGAGAACTTCTGCTTTACCTTCCGGTAGAGGCGCTGGAGCTTGACCCGGAAATTTTCATCCTCTTCCAGATCCATCCCCCAGTCCCGGTCCTCGACCCCTTCGACGTCACTCCATCTTTCCTCCCTTCGCTCGTATACCTCCACTGCACTGTCAAATGCCCCCCGGAGCTCGTCCCTGGTAACCGTTCTCTTATTGATCCGCTTTAAGGGCAGGTCCAGTCCCGGCACGTAGTTTGCGTCGTCGAACATCTCGTAGCCCCAGAAACCCTGCTCCATCTCCTCTTCCATCTCTTCTTCCTCCGAGGAATTCTGGCCCTGGAGTTCCTCCGCCTTTACCCGTAGTAAAACCGCGCAGGTGAGCACCATGCGACCTGAGAGCTCGAGATCCTTTTCGTCCAGCTCATCCAGCTCCCGCTGATATTCCTCGGCCATCTCGGAGATGGAAATCTCCCAGGGATCCGCTTCGTGGGCACAATAATCCAGCTTCTCTCTCCACCGCGGAGAGAAGAGATCCTCTACTGAAACCACCCGACCACTCATCCCTTCAAACTGGTCGGTTTCCGTGCTAGCTTCATCCATGGGTTTCACCTTCAATTCAACTTAATGGAGAGGATCTCGGACTGGCCGTCGCTCATAGATACCCCGAAGACCTGGTCCGCGTGTTTTGCCGTTTCTTCGTTGTGAGAAATAAGGATTAACTGGGAGTCCGCGGCATATTCCTCCAGCAAATCGGCCACCCTGGAGGACCGCCTCTGATCCAGCGCGGCATCGATCTCGTCCATCACGTAAACGGGTGCCGGGTTCATTTCCCCAAGGGCAAATACGAACGCAATCGCAGTCAACGTCTTTTCTCCTCCCGAGAGTGAATCCAGTACTATCAGCTCTTTGCCCGGTGGGTTGGCTTTAATCAGCAGGCCGGACTCTATGTCGCCTTCCCGGCTGAGTTCCAGGTGGGCGTGGCCACCACCGAAAAGCTTTTCAAATATCTCCTGGAAATAGCCGGAGAGTTCCTCCATTGTGGAATGGAATTGTTCCTTCTTCTCCTCTTCAATTTTTCCGATAAGCCGCTCCACTTCCCTCTTTTCCCCGCGTAGTTTCTCCAACTTGTCTTCCAGCTCTTCCACCTGTTCTTTGAAATCCTGGTACTCGTCGATTGCTTTCATGTTTACGGGCTGCAGGCGCTCAAGATCTCTCTTAAGGTTGCGCTTCTTCGTAATCAAGTCCTTTAATGGCCGGTCCAGGAAATCCAGATCTTCCTCGGGCTCCGTGAGATTCCGGAGATCCCGCTTAACTCCCTGAATGTCTTTTTCGACGCTATCCTTCTTTCGTTTTTGCCTCTCCGTCTTCCGGTAAAGTTTCTTCTGTCTCTGTTTAAGGTCGCCCAGTTTCGATTCCAGCTTCTCCGTCTTTTCCTTCAGCTCTCGATCCATCTGAGTTCGTTCTTCCAGATCCTCTTCTTTCTCGTCCAGTTTCTCTTTCAGATTCCGAAGCTCCTTCTTCTCGGTTTCGACTTTCTTTTCCAGCCGATTTATCCGCTTTTTCTTTTCTTCTATCTTTTCGCCCAGTTCCTCTTTCCTGCCGGTGGACGAATTTCCTCGCTTTTTCTTGGCCGTTCCCCCGGAAACCGCTCCTCCCCGGCTGAGGACGTCGCCGTCCAGGGTTACAACTCTGACGTTCTCCGCGTCCTCGACCGCTTCCAGGTTTTCCGCGATCAGGGTATCCCGACAGACGTACTGGAAGGCGCGCTGGTATTTGGAATCAAAATCAACCAGCTCTATCGCGTAGTCAATGACCCCCGATTTGTTCAGGGCCTTCTTCGAGGCCTGACTGAGCCTGCCGCCCGAAATGCTCCTCAGGGGCAGAAACCTTGCCCGGCCAAGGTCGTTCTTCTTCAGGTAATTGACGGACTCAATTGCCGTCGATCGGGAGTCTACGACCAGATCCTGCAGATGGCCGCCGATGGTGGTCTCTATGGCCACCTGGTACTTGGACTCCACTTCCATCAGTCCTTCGACCGTGCCGTAAATTCCGCCTCTTCCTCTATCCAGCAGGGCCTTAACGGAACGTTTTTTTCGCGTGGATTTGCTGGTGGCCTGGTTTTTCAGCTTCTTCAATTCCTTGACGGTATCCTTGAGATTGTCTATCTCCTTTTCCCTGGATCGTATGTCCCCTCTCTTCTGGACCAGGTCCATCTTTAACTCTTCGACTTCCTGGGAAAGTTCCTTCTCCCGATCCCCTTCCCTTTCTTCCTTTAATTCCTTCAATTCCTTTTCCTTTTCCTCCGCCTCCTTGTCGGCCGCTTCCAGCCTTTTCTCCAGACCGGACAACTTTTCCTTTATCCTCTTTTCCTTCTCCTGGAACTTCTCCAGTTCTTCTTGCTTGTTCTTAACTTTTTTATGTTCTATCGATTTTTCAACCAGGTCCAGCTCTTCTTCTTTCTCCCGGTAATCAAGAGCTGCGTCTCTTTCCTTCTTCAGCCGGTTGAGTTGGGTTCGGCGCTCGCCCAGTATGACCCGATTTGTCATCAATTTTTCCTTTACGTCCCGCAGATCCCTGATCGCCTGCTGCTTTCTCTGGTCGTACTCGCTAATACCGGCTAGGCGGTCAATTATCTCCCGCCTATTGGTGGGACTCATGTTAATTATTTCCGTGATTTTACCCTGATTGACTATGTGGTGCCGGCTCGGATCCATGTTGGCCTCGTCCAGAATATCGTCGATGACGGACCTCTTGCAGTTTTTCCCCATGAATTTGTAGGTAGAAGAGTTAGGGGTCACCTTCCGGCCGATGGTGATCTCGTCCGGGTTCCTCCCGTTCTCCAGGTTCTCCTCAACCACTTCGGAAAAACGACCGTCACTATTGTCCAGGTTAATGGAAACCCTGGCCCGGTCGGCCGGGGTACCGTTTTCGCCGCCGTTGTATATCAGCTGACTCAACCTGTTTGCCCGGAGTTTCGAGGACCTCTGACCCATGACAAAGGTCAAACCGTCGATGATATTTGATTTTCCCGATCCGTTTTCCCCGATTATTGCGGTCAGTCCCTGTTTCTGAAAGGGAATCTTCGTCTTTCGCTTAAACGACTTAAACCCCTGTAACTCCAGACTATTCAAAATGGACATAGTTTTTGTTCGATATATACTTGACCAATGCTTTACCAAGTAGGCAACTCTTGTCCGATCTCCCGGGGAGCAAACCCACTAATTGACCAGGCGGGTTGGGGCCGGCTTAGGTCCAGTAGAGCGTGATGGCCACCAGCCCTATTACTATCCCACTTGCCGCCACCAGCATATTTCTCCTGGCGGAAGCTCTATAATTCTCCTCCAGACCGGCCAGTCTCTCCTCGTTATCGAAGGTATTACTCCGGAGGCTTTTGAGATTTTCTACGATCTCGGCCATCTTCTTTTCCAGCTCGTCCAGCCGGCTGTTTATCGGCGCCAGGTCGTTCCTCAGTTCGCCCACCCGTTCTCCCTCGTTGGAGACTGTTCCGCCGAGTTCGTTAACCCGGGAGTACAGCTCTTCTACCCTTGACTGTAAGGATTCTACCCCCCTCTCGAGAGGGGGCACCTTCTCCCACTGGTTCTTCCCTTCGGCTATTGACTCCTTGAGCTCGGTAAGGGAGCTGTTTATCCCTTGTTGTTCCTCCTGAAGGGTGGTAATTGACGACTGGTTAGTCCTGATTTTCTCACTTAGCTCCTCGGTCTTTCCGGATAGTTTTTCCAGCCTCTCGTTCAATTGGGCAACTTCGGCCCGGAGCTGGTTGAACTCTTTCTCGGTAACCGGGGGAGGCGAGGGGGCCGTCTCCCCTGACTCTTCGTCTTGGGCCAGGGCCGGGTAAGTCAAGAAAAGTGCCAGGATTAAAACAACCATCCCGGTGCGGATCGATCTCTTGGTCAAGCTGCCACCTCCCTGTACAGAATAATAGGCAAAGGCGGGAAGACCCTCTAGGAGCACTGTCAATAATATCCGTTACCTTTGTTGTACTACCAAGTGATCTCTGGAACCCGGCTCGAGCCGAAACCTCCAGGAAAACCATCCAGCAGGAGGAAGGGCCAAATCGGCCGGCGAGAATCGGGGACAACTCACGGCCTTCCTACAACAAACCGGCCAGACGCTTCACGTGACTCTTCTCCTCTTCGATTACATCCTTGATTGAGCCTTGATCCTCGGTACTGGTAGCCGCCTCCAGTATCTCGTAATAATAGAGAATTGTATCCTTCTCCAGAGATATGGCGATGGTTATCAGTTCGTCCCTGTTATCGACCCTCTTCGCCGCCTGGACATTTTCGTTGGCCGGAGTAAAGATCTTGGAATCGGCCAGGGCATTGAGATAAGAGTTCTCCAGTTTCCCATACAACAGAGAGTTGATATCTTCTCCAGTTTCTTCCTCGGTTTCACCGAGCATTTCCTGGAAGGTCTTTTTGTGCTCGGCTTCCTGTTCCGCCAGATCCTGGAAAACTTCAATTATCTCCTCGTCCTCGGACCCGGAAACCATTTGTTCGTAAAATTGTTTTCCGTTTTCCTCGATTTGAACCGCTATTTTCAGGGTTTCTTCGGCTGAAAATGGGATATTGATCATGTCTACCTCCAGGTATAAGTTCGAACCGGTAAAAACCTCTTCTGATCCGAACGGACAGAGCTGTTCTAGGTAAATATATCGGGGAGGTCCCGTTAAATCAAATATCAATTGGATCGTATCGGGAGGTGAACCCGTACGAAGGGGGTTCCGACGAAAATAAACCCCATCCTCCGAGGGTGGCGAGGTCCCCACGCCCGGTCGCCGGAGAAAAACTGTCTTTACAAGAATCGAAGGATTACGTAATATTGGTCAAATGAAAAACGTAACCGGATTGCGCTGTGTCTCTTGCGGAGAAGTATACAAACCGGAGGAGCTGGACTATACCTGCCCCCGTTGCGGCCCGCGAAAGGGCACCCTGGAAGTACTCTACGATTACGATTCCGCCGGTGAGGGTTTTAGGGAGCTAGTTGAGGACTCAAAGCTGGAAGGAATCCAGAAGTATTACCCACTTCTACCGGTGGACGATCTCGATTACCTCCCTCCTCTGAAAGTAGGAGGAACTCCCCTCTACGGCTTCCATCACCTGACGGATCGCGTGAACAAGATCTGGATAAAGGACGATAGCTCGAACCCGACGGCTTCCTACAAGGACCGGGCCACCTGCCTGGCGGTAGCTGCTGCTGAACAAAAAGGGGTTGGGACCATGACCTGCGCCTCCACGGGCAACGCGGCCAGCTCCCTAGCCGGTCTGGCAGCGGCATCCGGCATGGAAACATTTATATTTGTCCCCAAGTCGGCCCCGGAAGCGAAGATAGCTCAACTGCTCGTTTACGGGGCACACGTCCTGGCGGTAGAGGGCAGCTACGACCAGGCCTACGACCTCTGCCTGGAGGCTGCGGAAAAGTACAGCTGGTACAACCGTTCGGCGGCAATTCATCCCTATCTTGTCGAAGGAAAGAAGACCGGAGCACTGGAAATGGCTCATCAGCTTGATTGGCAGCCTCCGGAAGTCGTTTTCGTTCCGGTCGGTGACGGTTCGATAATCAGCGGGCTCTGTAAAGGATTTAACGAACTGGACAGGATGGACCTGATCGAAGAAGAGCCGGAAGTGATAGGCGTCCAGGCGGAGGGTGCGAACGCCGTAGCTTCGGCTTTTGAGGGGTATGCCGGGGGGGAGGTAGAGTTAAAAGATGGAAGCCCCCATACTATCGCGGACAGCATTTCCGTGGGAAAACCCCGTGATGTCGTAAAGGCAGTAAAATACGTCTACGAGAACGGGGGTCGATACCTCACCGTCTCCGACGAAGAAATAACCTCCGGACTGGTTGAACTGGCCAGAAGGCGGGGTATCTTTGCCGAACCGGCTGCGGCTACCGCCTATGCTGGCTTCAAAAAGGCACTGCGCAGGGGAGATCTAGACGAGTACGCCGAAGTCGGCCTATTTATTACCGGAAGTGGCTTAAAAGATGTCAGCGCCGCGAAGAAGGGGGTCGAAGGTCCGACAGAGATCGAGCCGGATCCCTCCGACCTAAGTCGAGCCCT
>CAYZUF010000061.1:0-7998 GCA_964481645.1 uncultured Thermotogae bacterium | reverse complement strand
CCTTCCTTTCCATAAATTCTATGATCCTGGAATCTATAAGGTCGTCGTCTCTCAGTTTTTCCTCGAAGTTTTCCGTACGGCAGTACTCCAGGAAGGCCTCGGAGGTTCTCTCGTCGTAGTTTCCATCTACGGGCCCCGAATAATAGCCAAGTTCCCCCATGAGATGTTGGATTTTTCTGACGACATCTTCGTCAAGCTTAACTAGGTCCTCGTCGGACGGCTGGCTGAAGTAGAGCTGGTGTAGGGAGAGAAAGTCCCCTAATTTCTCAATCGGACTTGGGTCGTCATCGACCCTTAAGTCGATCTTCCTGTCGTTGAATCCTCCGTAGCCACCTTCTTCTTCGACCACAAGCAGAGCCGCCGACTGTTTTCCCCGCTTGTCTCCGCCCGCCTGGTCAGCCGCTTTCAGAGCTGCAACCAGTCTTTCCGAAAGCGGCTTACTCTTTGTCTCTCGAAACCTTTGAACCATGGAAGTGATTGTGGCTTCGGAAACTAAAATATTCCCCTGGCAGGTGAAATGCTCCTCGGTTTGGTGACCGGCGTAGTTGATGCATTCGCTGCCGGTAAAAGCCGCCGTTTCACCTTTGCCGTCCACAATGCCGACCTGTCTCATCTCCTTCTCCTGGTCGGCTTGAGTAAGCTCTTTGACCACCGACTCCGGGTCCTTTCCTTTTTCCAGAAGCTTTAATCCTTCCGGGCCGTAGGTAGTGTTGGCGGCCGATTGCGTTGCCACGGCGCCGACCCCGGCCCGAGCCCAGGGTACGACCGCTCCCGCCGCCAGGAACTTGGACTGGACGGCTACGCCCAGTTCCTCGGTTTCCGGATCGAAAGCAACTATTGAAAACGTGGACAGTTCCTTCATTATCTCCCCTCCGGACCGAGGTCAAACTGGCCGTCCAGGGTTACCCCCAACTGATTTAACTCTTCGAGGAGGTTATTAATATCCGTGAACTTGATTCCATTTATTCCGAGTTCTTTTGCCTGCTCTACGAATTCATCCCTGTCGTCGATAAAGATTATTTCCTCCGGGGAATGATTGGATTTGGAGATGACTTCCTGGTAGCCCCGGGGTGAATCCTTTAACTCGCCAACTTCGAAAGACAGTGTAACCTCCCCGAAGCAATCTATTATGGGCATCTTCTTTATTACCCGATCGTACAGGATTTTGGGCGTGTCTGAGTACAATTGCAGGTTGTAGTTTTCCTTCAGCTCTTTGACCAGCTCAAATATCTCTTCATTCGGGCTAACGCTATTTTCGTAGGCCTCGGCCAGCTGGTCCACGGTGATAGTCAGGCCCACCTTTTCGCTCAGAATCTCCACCAGTTCCTCCGCCTTTATCTCGCCTCGAAAGTGAGCCCGGTCCAGAGCCGAGTCCCGGAGTTTTTCCCCGAAAATTCCCGGTTCGTGAGGGGAGCGCGAAGCTAGCTCATCCATCAATCTGTCTCCATAGTAGTGGTAAAGTACTCCGCCAAAGTCGAAAGTTATGGTCTTAATCATTTTATCACCGCCGTTAACTTGAGGAGCGCTGGTAAGAAGAAACTACCTGAATAACAGTTTAGCGAAAGGAATATAATTTATCCAATGAGAAGCCGGGGCTATAGCGCGGACAATATTGATCTACCCTTTTACAGAACGTAATATTACGTAACGTAACCATAGTCAAGGGAGGAGCCGATTTGCGTAATACGAAAGGATTTTTGAAGCTCTTGCTATTCTCACTCATGGAGGATCAGCCCCGTTACGGATACGATCTAATCAAGGAAATCGAGGATAGATCCATGGGGTACTGGCAGCCCGGTCAGGGGACCGTCTACGGAGCCCTGGAGAGGTTAGAGGAAGAAGGGCTGATCGAGGAAGTAGATCTTGTTGAAGAAGGAGGAGACAATAATCGACAGTATTACGGGCTCACCGAGGCCGGCCGGGCGGAACTTGAAAGACTGAGGGATAGGTGCGAGGAGAAAATGAATCCGGAGGGTCGGATTCTGGGTTTGATGTACATTTACAGGTTCCTCGCCGGAAAGGAGAAATTCGAAGTTCTGCTGAATGAGATCGGAGAAGAGTTTTTTTGATTAATCGTTCTAGGAGGGAGGTAAGGATGAAATTATTTACCGAGCAGGGAAGATCATCTGAAGTGATTCTGGTTGGTTTGAGCGTATTTCTGATAATCACTTTACTCCAGGTGAACGGGTCCGCGGGAATATTTGGCATGGGGGAGTACCCGGGCGGCGCTCTTAAAGCCGTGTTTCGTATCAGCGAGCCCAATAGCGATGCTCCCGAGCGGAAGTATACCATAAAAGTTGAACCCGCCGGAGATGGGTACGACGTTACGGAAAAGGTTTCCAGTCCCGGCCGCGATCGCGATGCAGTTTCTACGGCCTTTGGGGCGAGCGGCGGAGCCAGTGCCGGGGGTTCGCAGTACGATGAAGGGGGATCTCCGGGCATGGATCTCAGCCCTCTTTCCACCATAGACGATAAAAACCTCGAGATAAAACCGAACAATAGAATCATATTACCGGATGGAGGGAGGCTGGTTACCGACGACGAAGAGACTATCGCCGGAGTGGACGTAGTAATGGGGATTTTTACCCATTCAAACTATCCGAATCAGCGGGCGCGGCTTGCTTTTGCCGACAGGGAAACGAGGGATCTACTGCTCTTTCCCCCGCTTTTTGAGCTGCTGAAGGAAGGCGAAGTTGAGACTAGGATAGAACTGGTGGAATTTAGCTATCAATCCTAGCAATGGGAGAATCAATGGTAGAACTGCAGAACGTTGCGAAGCAATACGTTATGGGAGAAACTACGGTTCGAGCGTTGCGAGGCCTGGACTTGAATATAAATAGTGGAGAGTTTGTGGGAATAGTTGGACCTTCCGGCTCGGGTAAAAGTACATTAATGCATATAATTGGCGCCCTAGATATCCCGGATCAGGGTAGTGTGCTGCTGGACGGGAGGGATATATCCGAGTACGACGAAGACGAACTCGCCGATCTCCGGGGCAACAAGGTGGGTTTCGTCTTTCAGACCTTCAATTTGATCCATACCCTGTCCAGTCTGGATAACGTGGCATTGCCCCTTACCTTCCACGGAGTGGAGAGAACTCAGAGGGAAGAACGGGCTGCCGAACTCCTCGAAATGGTTGGTCTCGGCGACAGACTGGATCACAAACCGGCCGAGCTATCCGGGGGAGAACAGCAGCGTGTCTCCATTGCCCGGGCCCTGATAAACGATCCCGATATCCTGCTTGCAGACGAACCAACGGGTAACCTCGATTCGGAGACGGGCAAAGATATTATGGAGCTGATTAAAGGTTTGAATAAAAACCGGGGGATGACGACCGTCGTAGTTACTCACAACCCGCGGGACGCGGAATATGCGGACAGAATAGTGAATATGATCGACGGGACAATCAGGAACGGTCAAACGGAAGAGGGGGGAGATAGCTGATGCTGGTTGACTATCTCAGTCTCTCCTGGCATTCGATCAGGAATAGAAGCCTCCGCTCCTGGTTGACGATCCTGGGGGTGGTAATCGGAGTTACGGCAATAGTTACGCTGATCTCGATCGGACAGGGAATCCAGGACTCAATCCTGAACGAGTTCGAAAAGGTCGGCTACAATACAGTCACCGTCCTGCCCGGGAACTTCGATACCGGGCGCGGCGGATTTGGCAACGCCAGTGCCGATACTAGTTCCTATCTAAGTAAGGGCGTAATAGAAGAAATTGAAGGGGTAAAAACGTCGGCAGCGATTCGGAGCGAGGATTTGCAGATAGTATCCGAAGGTCTCGAAGGACAGGCTTTTTTGCGGGTTACCGGAATGAGTCCGGCCGTCTTTTCCGACTTTGACGGTTACTTCGACGGGTTTCCCATAGCTGAAGGAAAACGGTTCTCTTTCCAAGGCGAGGATAGGGAAGTCGTGATCGGTGGCGAGATTGCGAGAGAACTCGGAGTGTCCGCGGGGGATTCGATAAGAATAGAGGGTGAAGAGTTCACGGTGAGCGGTCTTCTGGGATCGGACGAAGAAGGCGGAAGTGACGGGCAGTTCAATTTTTACGGCGACCTGGATAACGGGTTATTCATCCCGCTTTCCACCCTGGAAGAGTTCTATGGAGGGCAAGGTGGTGCCTCCCTGATTCTGGCCGAGGTCTATGAAGACGTCGAAGTCTCCGAAGTGGCTGACGAAATCGAAAGAGCCTACTCTGCTAACGATACGGCTTCGACCACCATCACCACGGAAGAGCTCAGCAACAGGGTCAACAGCGCCCTGGGAACGATCCAAATAGCGCTGGCCGGAATTGCGGCTATCTCGTTGCTGGTCGGAGGAATCGGAGTAATGAATACCATGTATACGGCCGTTCTAGAGAGAACGAGGGAGATAGGAGTAATGAAGGCAGTGGGGGCGAAAAACGGACAGATTCTTGGTTTATTTCTGACAGAATCGGGCCTTCTCGGTCTGGTTGGAGGTGCCATAGGTACGCTGGTGGGAGTTGGACTTAGCCTCCTGGCGGGTCGTTTCATCAGCCAGGCTCTGGCGGCGCCTTTTGCGCCCTCCTTCGGCCCGGGGCTGTTGATTGGGGCGATAGCGTTTTCCTTTGTCCTCGGTTCGATTTCGGGCGTCCTTCCCGCCCGGCAGGCATCCGGACTTCAGCCCGTGGAGGCGTTAAGATATGAGTAGAGTTGATGAACTATTTTGTCCTTTAAAACACCTTTTTTCGGATGGGCGTTCCTCCCTGCTTCTCGGTCTCGTAATTATCGGACTGCTGGTTGGTTTTTCCTGGCCGGTCCGGGGAAGAATTGATGGGGAGGTCGACACGGAACTCTGGTTGACTCCCGGGGAGTCGCCCTTTGGAGAAAAATCAGTTACGAATTTCCGGGCGGACTACCTGGAAGGAAACCTGGCGGACTACCCCAACAAGCTGGCTACTGCTCTATACTGGCCGAATACCAACAACACCCTTTTCGATACCGGGCTCGCCCTGAGCGGGAATCTGAAAACTCCCCTGGCGCAAGAAGAGCCGTCGGCCTCAGCCCCCCTTGACCTGAGATTGGATGGCTACTTTGCCCGGGACTTTGGTCCCGATTATCCGGTAGGTACCGCCGGCGGTAGCTCCCGGGCTTCTTTTGGGGAAGAAGAGATGGACTACTGGGTTACGAAGGGAATAGTTAACTACGGGGGATTTTCCTATCGCGGGGTTTTCCTGCTCGAGGAAATTCACGAGAGTAGCCCCGCCATCCTCCGGGGGGTCTCCCCACAGGTTATTTACGGAACTATGGATGAGATTTCCGCGGAGGGCCGGGCCGAGCTGGAGCAGGTAATGGGGAATCAAGGTCCTGACCCGGGGATCGAGGATATTTCGGCGGGAACGTTGAAAGAAATACTTGAAGCGATTCCGGCGGCCACTCTGACCGAAGAACTGGGAACGGGTGGCAATTACGGGTCGGGACTGGAGCTTGCCCTATCCGGGATGAAGGTGAGCGGAGTTTCCGTAGAACTAAAGACCAGGCTGGGATTGGCCCCGAACCCTCAGGAGATGGTCGGAGACGACCCCGGGAGCGGCTACGATACGTTTGGTGCCCATGGCAGGTACCTGGGTTATACGGGAAGCGAGGTGGAATTAAACGGAATAGAACTCGGCCCTGCAAGGTTCGATGCGACCAGCAGTTTTACCGCGGAGAGCGGATTTGAAGAGACGAAGATCGATTTCTCCCTCCAGGAGGAATCGGGAATTCTCGAGTTCGAAGGCACGATGAAGTACACTCCCGGGGAGAAAACGCTCTCTCTGGATCCAAGCCTGGACCTGAAGTGGGTCTGCTTCGATCTCTACTCGGAAGTCCGTTCCAGCGAGCTAACCAAGGAGGGAGAGGGTCTCACTGGAGTAAGTATCAAAGGTTATGGAATGGAAGAGCTCCAGCTTGGTAACGCAAAGGCCAGCTTTATCCAGGCACTCGGCGATAATAAACTCCAGCGAAAACAAGGGAGGGACGACTGGCGGCTCCGTGCATCCGATTACGGCTTGTACTCCGAAGAGGAATATTCGTACTCGGGTCGGTCATTTTCCTTTGGAAAAACGGTCTACCAGGGAGCACTTTCCCTGGAAGGTGGGGGAGGAAACCTGGAACTGGCCGTCGATTCTTACTGGGGACCGGATCCCGTCCTATTTGGATTCAGCGAATTTACCGGAGAAGCCAAGTATAGAATCACCAATTCCTTTGAATTGATCTTAGGGATGGTTCTTCGCGCAGGTGAAGGCCTTCAGGGGGTAATTGTTAATACCATTTATCGGTGGTAACCGGGGGTGTACGGATTATTGTCTCCATTCCGTATGAAAGTAACCCTCTTTGTCCCGCCTCTGGTAGGTGTGGGCCCCGAAGTAATCCCGCTGAGCCTGAATCATGTTTGCCGGCAGATTTGCCGAGCTGAAGCTAAGGACGTAATCCAGCGAGGAGCTAATTGCGGGAAGGGGGATACCAGCGTCTCTGCCTTCGGAGAGGATCCGTTCTGTTGAATCCAGCTTTTCGGTGATTTCTGAGAGGAAGGGTTCCACGAAGAGCAGGTTTGGGTTTTCCGGATCCCCTTTCAAACCCTGCTGGATGTCACTGAGGACCTCGGAGCGGATAATGCAGCCGTCCTTCCAGATCCTGGCCACTTCGTTCAGGTCGAGCTGGTACTCGTACTCCGCCGAGGCGACCGTCAAGAGGTACATCCCCTGGGCGTAGGCGTTCAAGGTTGCCAGCTTCAGAGCATCTCTTATTTGTTCTAACCGGCCCTCATCGCCGGGTATTCCTCCCCGGCCTCTGGACGATTTCCCGGAATTCTCGACTCTTTGCTCTTTCCTCGAGGAGATAAACCGCCCGTCCACCGCGGCGGCAATCGTGGGAACCGGGACCCCGAGCTTCAGCGCCTCCTGGGCGGTCCACTTGCCGGTCCCTTTTTGCTCGGCCGTATCCAGAATGAGGTCTATAAGCGGTTCCCCGGTTTCTTTATCCTTCCGTTTTAGGATGGAAGCGGTTATTTCCATCAGGTAGGAATTAAGGTCCTCGTTCCACCGCTCAAACGTGGAGCTCATCCGCGCAGGAGAAATATCTAGCCCCTCGTTCATCAGCCAGTAAGCTTCGGATATCGCTTCCATGACCCCGTACTCGATTCCGTTGTGGACCATCTTCACGTAATGACCGGCCGAGCGGGGGCCCAGGTATGTACAGCAGGGGCCTTCCGGGGTATGGGCGGCGGCGTCTTCGAGTATCTCCCCGACGACCTGGTAAGCCTCCTCGTTCCCCCCGGGCATTATCGACGGGCCGTGTCTTGCTCCGTATTCCCCTCCGCTTATTCCCGTGCCCAGGTACAGGATACCCTTCTCGTTTACCTCTTCTATCCTCCGGTCGGTATCCTCGAAGTTCGAGTTGCCCCCGTCAATAATTATGTCACCTTCGTCCAGCAGGGGGGTCAATTGGGATATGACTTTATCCACGGGGCTGCCTGCTTTTATCATCAAAAGAACTTTTCTGGGCTTCTTCAGGGAATCGACGAAATCGGAGAGCTGATAGGAAGGAACTATTTCCTTCTTCTCCGCTTTTTCTTGAATAAACCCCCTGGTCCGTTCCCCCGTTCTATTGTAGACTGAGACGCTGTACCCTTTCGATTCGATGTTGAGGGCTAAATTTTGCCCCATGACCGCCATACCTATAATCCCGATGTCTGTCCCCATATATAAGAAAGACCTCCCCACTGTTTAATTCTTAATTCACGGATTGAAATACTCTACATCAGGGTAACTCATAGTCCCGGATTTGTAAACACTTCTCCGAGCGCGCCCTCCCCACTTTTTGAAACTTCGTCCGGGTCTCTAGCGGGGCCGTAAATTGAAATCTCGTTCCTTTTCCAGGAAAATAAACTTTAACCCTCTTGGGTTGCAGTATGGTTGCTGTCGCTTCGGCTGTTGTTAACGGTTGGTGGCATAATAGAAGTCGAACACCTATGGACTTGTCTGTTCGAAAGGATT
>CAYZUF010000060.1:0-8098 GCA_964481645.1 uncultured Thermotogae bacterium | reverse complement strand
CAAGTTGATCGTGGATCTGATTTACGAAGGAGGGCTGACCGAGATGAGGAAATCTATCAGTGATACCGCCGAGTACGGCGACCTTACCCGTGGCCAGCTGGTCGTCGGGGAGGAAAGCAGGGAGGCCATGAAGAAGCTGTTAAGAGAGATCCAATCCGGGGAGTTCGCCCGGGAATGGATCAACGAGAACAAAGCAAACAGGCCGACGTTTACCCGGCTCCAGGAGATGGACGAGAATCACGAGATCGAGGAGGTCGGGGAAAAACTGAGGGACATGATTACCCGGTAGGTCAACAGCCATGGAAAATAGAGAGATAGAAATATTCGATACCACTTTGAGGGACGGAGAACAGACTCCGGGACTGGGATTTTCCCGGGAAGAAAAACTTGAGATAGCCCGGGAGCTGGAGCAACTGAACGTGGACATCGTAGAGGCCGGGTTTCCGGCAAGCTCCGAAGAGGAAATGACCTCGGTGGCGGCCATCGCCGAAGCCGTGGAAACCCCGGTGTGTGGCCTAGCCAGGATAAAGGAGCAGGACCTGGACCCCGCTTTCGAAGCGGGAGTTGATATAGTTCACCTGTTCGCCTCCACGTCGGAGATCCAGATGGAGAAATCGATGAAAATGTCCGGGGGCCAGGTGTTGCGGAGGTCGGTGGCCACGGTGGAGGCAGTCAAACAAGAGGGGAGAAGGTGTATATTTAGTCCCATGGACGCCACCCGGACCGACCTCGACTATCTGCTGGAAATAAGCCGGGCGGTCAAGGAAGCAGGCGCCGACATGATAAATATTCCGGATACGGTGGGAGTGGGCTGGCCGGATGGAATCCGAAAGATAGTGGGGAGGGTGAAGGAGGCAGTCGGCCTCCCTCTCAGCGTCCACTGCCACAACGACTACGGTCTGGCCCTGGCCAACTCTATTGCCGGGGTTAGAGCGGGAGCCCGGCAGGTTCAGGTAACTATCAACGGGATAGGGGAGCGGGCCGGTAACGCCGCCCTGGAAGAGACGGTAATGAATATCGAGCGGATGGAGGCTGCAACTACGGGAATTCGAAAAGACCTCTTGTTCGAATCCTCCAAGCTGGTCGAAAGGTTGAGCGACGTCCAGCTCCCCCCGACCAAGCCCGTGGTGGGCAGGAACGCTTTTTCTCACGAGAGCGGAATTCACGCCGCAGGAATGGTTGAGGACGAGAGCACCTTCGAGCCGGGTTTGATGGATCCGGAGACCGTCGGGCACAGGAGAAGGTTTATCGTCGGGAAACATGCCGGCCGCCAGGGACTCAGAAAGGTACTGGCCGAAGCGGGATTGGAGCCCAGTCAGTCCGAGGTCGATCGGATACTCCGGAAGGTAAAAACTATGAGCGGTAAAGGAAAGAAGCTCTCGGAAGCCGATCTGTACGCCATAGCGGAGACCGAGATGGGCAGGCCGGTCAGTCGGAAGCTGGTGGAACTAAATCAGGTCTTCGTTATGACCGGAGACAAGGCCACCCCTACGGCCACCATAACTGCGGAGGTAAACGGGGAAGAGAGGACGGAATCGGGGAACGGCGTTGGCCCGGTCGACGCGGTCTTCAAGGCTATGAGGAGGATAATCGGAGACGAGAAACAGATAGAGATCTCCGAATTTCGGGTTGACGCCATTACCGGGGGCAGCGACGCGGTAGCCAATGTGGTAATTGCCCTCGAAGACGAGCGAGGGACTGCGGCCGAGGCCAGGGGCACCGGGGACGACATCGTAATCGCCAGCGTGGAAGCTCTGTTAAACGCAGTGAATCTCCTGGCCCGGAAGGATGACCGGAAGAGGGACGAGCGGGAAGTGGCTCCGGAGGGAGCGAGCTGATGGAGAGCGGAAACCTATCGGGACTACCAAACTAGGGTGAGATCATGAAGAACGTAGCGGTTATACCTGGAGACGGGGTCGGACCTGAGGTCGTGGGGGCGGCGGTAAAGGTTCTGGAGCAGCTCCCGGTAGAGGTCGAGTTTACGGAATTCGCCGCCGGGGACGGGGCTCTGGAGGAACGCGGAACGGCTCTCCCGGAGGAGACTCTGGAGGGAGCGCGAGACGCGGACGCCGTCCTCCTGGGAGCCGTGGGAAATACCGCGGCCGAGGTGGTCATTCGCTTGCGGCAGGATCTGGATACATTCGTCAATCTCAGACCGATCAGGGCCTATTCTGGCGTGGACTGTGTCGATCCGGAGACCGATCTGGTCATAGTTCGGGAGAATACGGAATGTCTTTATTCCGGGATCGAGGACCAAATCGCACCCGGAGTAACCACGGCGACCAGGGTGATCACCGAATCCGCGAGCAGGCGGATAGCCGAATACGCCTTCGATTACGCGGAGTCGGAGGGACGGTCCCTGGTGGGCGCCGTTCACAAGAACAACGTCCTTCCCGTAACCGGAGGAGAGTTCCTGACCGCCGTGGTAGGGGTCGCGGAAGAGTATTCCGTGGAATGGGACGACGTCCTGGTGGACGCCGCTGCCCTCTACCTGGTCAAGGAACCTGAGCGCTTCGAGGTAATCCTGACTACTAACTTGTTCGGAGATATCCTTTCCGACCTGGCAGCTGGATTGATCGGGGGATTGGGACTATCGCCGTCCGCGAATATCGGACGAGAGCACGGCTTGTTTGAGCCGGTCCACGGGACGGCCCCGGACATTGCCGGTCAGGGGATCGTCAACCCCACTGCCGCGATACTTTCCTCCAGCTACCTGTTAAAATTCCTGGGGGAAGGCGAATTTGCGGAACGATTGGAGGGAGCCGTGGAGAGGACGCTGGAGGCCGGGGAAACTACCCCCGACCTGGGCGGAGATCTGGCTACCATGGAGATGGCCCGCGCGGTTTTGAACAGGATACGAGAGCCATGAGTAATCAGGACGTCTTGATATTTGACACTACCTTGAGGGACGGATCTCAGGGAAGGGATATCAGTTTTTCCCTTGAGGATAAAAAGAAGATAGCCCGACGGTTGGACGAACTGGGGGTGGACTACGTCGAGGCGGGGTGGGTCCCGAGTAATCCTAAAGATACAAAATTCTTCCGGGAGTTCGGTCAGGAGGAACTGGAAAATTCCCGCCTGGTCGCTCTTAGTAGCACCCGGCGGCCGAAGGCGGCCCCGGAGGAGGATAAGAACCTCCTGGGTCTCCTAGATTCCCAGGCCCCTATGGTGGGAGTGGTGGGCAAGAGCTGGAAATTTCACGTGAACCAGGTCCTGGGGGTCACCCCGAAGGAAAACCTAAATATGATTCAGGATTCCATCTCTTACCTCAAGGAGAACGGTAGAGAGGTCCTCTACGACGCCGAGCACTTCTTCGACGGCTTCGGAGCCGACTCCGGGTACGCCATGGAGACCCTGGGAGCCGCCCAGGAGGCCGGCGCGGACCGGATCTGTCTCTGCGATACCAACGGAGGGACCATGCCGGACGAGGTTCGGGGAATAATGAGGAAGGTGAGAACGGTGATCGAAACCCCCCTCTCCATTCACGCTCATGACGATTCCGGTGTGGCCGTGGCAAATTCGATTGCTGCCGTGGAGGAAGGCGCAGAAGCGGTGCAGGGAACGATAAACGGTTACGGGGAGCGAGTGGGGAACGCGAATCTATGTTCCATCGTTCCCAACCTGGTGCTCAAGAAGGATCTCTCTTGCCTGAGATCGAGGGATAACCTGGAGGAGCTGACTTCGGTTTCGCGATTCGTATCGGAGATAGCTAACAAGAGGCCGGAAAAGAGGACTCCCTACGTAGGGGTAAATGCTTTTAGCCATAAAGCCGGCCTGCACGTGGACGCTGTCCTGAAGCATCCGGATACGTTTGAGCACGTAACCCCGGAGAAGGTGGGGAACGAGCGCCGGTTTCTCGTCTCCGAGCTTTCCGGAGGAAGTACCGTGGAACGAAAGCTAAAAAGCGTCGGGGTCGACCTCGAGGGAGGAGGGGGGACACACCGGGAGGTACTGGCCAACATAAAGAAGCTGGAGGAGGACGGATATCAGTTCGAAAACGCGGACGCTTCTTTCGCTCTGCTGGCAAAGAGGATCCAGGGAGAGTTGCCCGAATTCTTCGAGGTGCTGGAGTACGAGATTTTGACCTCCAGGGTGGACGGAGAAGATCCGGTGGCCAAGGCCAGCGTCAAACTGCGGGTCGACGGGGAGATTCGAGACGCGATCGAACGGGGAGAGGGCCCGGTCAACGCGCTGGATAACGCTTTCCACCGTTGCCTGAATAGTTTTTACGGTCTGATAGAGCGGATGAAGCTGGTCAACTATAAAGTGCGAATCCTGGAGAGTTATAAAGGCACCGCGGCCGTACCCCGGGTGATGATCGAGATGACCGACGGGGAAAAGAGCTGGAATACTATCGGTGTCTCCGCCAACGTCATCGAGGCCAGCTGGGAAGCCCTGCGGGACAGCTATATTTACGGGCTGCTGGTGAACGAGGTTAAGACCCCCGGTTAAACTCCGAAGCGGGTGACCTGCCGGGGATTTCTCCCGGAATTGAGCTCCGGACCGGACCGGAAGCCTCCTCTTAAGTCCCGGGATTTAGATTTCCGTTCCGGTCTCCTCGGTTCCAGTGATCTTCCCGAATTCTTCCTTGATCGTCAGGCAGAGTTCTCCGGGCTCTCCGTCCCCGATCTCCCTGCCGTCGATTTCTACCACCGGGGCTACCTCGGCGGCCGTCCCACAGAGGAGGACTTCGTCCGCGGTTAGAACTTCGGCCAGACCAATGTGCTCTTCCTTTACCTGAAAGCCCATGTCGGCCAGGATCTCCAGGATTACGCCCCTGGTGATCCCCGGAAGATTGTTGATCGTGGGCGGGGTGTATACCTCCCCTTTTCTGAGGACGAAAATGTTATCGGCACTGCCTTCGGCAACGTGGCCATTCGTGTCCAGCATCAGAGCCTCGTCCGCTCCCCATGTATCTGCCTGCATCAGGGCCAGAACGTTTGTCAAATAGTTTAGATGTTTGACCGTGGGGGGAAGTCCCTCTATCGGCTGATTCCGGATGGTGGTAGTCAGCATTTTGAGACCTTCTGAGTAGAGTTCCGGTCCGTAGAGGCTTTCCCATTCCTCCGTTATGATCAGGACCGTCGGATCCTTGCAGGAAGCGGTGTCGATTCCCAGCGAGCCCCGCCCCCGGGTGACCACCGGTCGAATGTAGGCCTCCTCCAGCTCGTTTGCCTGGAGAGTCTCCAGAATTGCATCTTCCATCTCTTCGACTTCCAGAGGTATCTCCAGATTTATCGCTCTTGCGCTCCGGTAGAGTCGGTCCAGATGCTGGTCCAGTTTGAATACGTAGCCGTCGTAGGCTCTGATTCCCTCAAATACTCCGTCCCCGTAGAGAAAACCGTGGTCAAAGACACTTACTTTTGCCTCTTCTTCCGGCACCAGTTCGCCATTAAGGTATATCTCGGTCATTTTCTCTCCTCCTCTTCTTCTACTCTTCTCTCAGTTTCGTAACCTTTCAGAATCAGGCTGGTCTCGGTAGTTTCCACCTCCTCCATGTTTCGGAACTCCTCGATTAGGTCGTTCAACTGCTGGACGGAGCTGGATTCCAGGTGAGCCTGAATGTCGTGATCGCCGGTGAGCTCGTAGACCGTATCCACTTCGTCGAAAGACGCTATCTTTCTCGTGGCCCGGGTGGTATAGGAGGTGCTGTGCAGAGAAAAGGAAATTAAGGCCTCCACTTCCGCGGGGACCCGGCTCTTTATCTCCAGGTCCAGAACCCCGTCCGCGATTTCCAGCAGGTCGATGTCCGTGAATCTAGTTTTCCCGTCGCTCGCCGATTCTTTTACCCGGGAGACTATCTCCTCCAGTTGGGCTTCTTCGGGGTCGATTCCCATTTCGTTCAGCCGGTCCCTCACCGCGGCCTTTCCCGCGTACTTGTCTATGATTATTTCCCGTTGTTTGTGGACAATTTCCGGGGGGATCGCCTCGTACGTCTCCGGGTCCTCGAGGACTGCCTTCGTGTGCAGGCCGGATTTATGGGCAAAGGCGTGTTTACCTACTATTGGGTCAAGCTCCGAGTTAAACAGGCCGGAAGACTTTTCCACCTGTTGAGAGATCTCCGGTAAGGTCTCCAGCCTCCAGCCCTTGTCGACCTCGTAGAGACGATTTAAGGCCACCGCGACGGGAGCAAGAGGGGCTATCCCGGCGCGTTCTCCCAGTCCGTTGACGGTCACGTCGATCAAGTAGGCCCCGCGCTCGAATCCGGCCAGAGAGTTGGCCACCGCCATACCGTAGTCGTTGTGGCAGTGGGTATGTACGGGCCGATCCGTAATATTTACCGCCCTTTTGATCAGGTTCCCGTACGAGGTGGGGGTCGCAGTGCCCACCGTATCAGCAATACTTATCCTGTCCGCCCCGGCCTCCGTCGCCGCTTCGATGGCCAGGTCCAGATACTTCCGGTCGGTCCGCGTGGCGTCCTCGGGCGTGAACCGAACCTTCAGGTCGAGCTCCTTTGCGTAGCTTACCGATTCCCGGATCTTATCCAGGGCGGCGGCCCGGTCCATATGGAGTTTGTGTTCCAGACTGAGCTGCGAGGTACCCAGGAATATACCTACCCAGTCCACACCCACTTCCTCCGCGGCCTCGATATCTTCCTTCAGGGCTCGGGAGTGGGCCATGGTCTCCGCATTGAGACCGTCACTGGCTATAATCCGGCAGGCCTTTTCTATGTCCGCGGAGACCACCGGATGCCCCAGTTCGATGATGTCGATTCCAAACTCGTCGAGTTTCCGGGCTATATTCTTCTTCTCGTCAACCGAAAATGATACCCCCGGCGTCTGTTCGCCTTCTCTTAGGGTCGAATCAAGTAGTTGCATTAGGTTCCCCCTTTAATCACGGTTTCCCGGCAAGTTCCCCGAGTTTGGCCAGAGCCCCGGACAGTACCTCTCCGGCCAGGGAAAGCTCTTTCAGTCGTAGATGTTCGTTCGGGGTGTGGTCGAGGGAGGAGTCCCCGGGCCCGTACGCTACCATGGGGGCCTCCCATCTTTCGGCCAGTATATTCATATCCGCTGTCCCTGTCTTCAGTTTGAAAGTCGGTTCTCCTCCGGCCCCTCTAATCCCGGAGAGTAGGGAGCTGACCAGCCTGTTTCTCTTCGAGCTCTTGACCGGGGGGATATGTCTGGTCGTCGTTATCGTGGGGCCGGTTTGGTTTTCTTCCAGGAACTCTTCCAGCTCTTCCTCCTGAAAGTCCGGACCCGTCCTGACGTCCAGATTCATCCTCACCGAATCCGAGAAAGGCTGGTTTTCCGTCCTGATTTGGTCCAGCCGGACGTCCGTGGAATAGAATCCCGATGAATCAGAGGAAAACAAGTCTCTCAGCCTTTGATATAAGCGGACTGCTTCCTCGGCGGGAAGCGAGGAACCTTCTCCGCGGTGTGTTTTTGGTACCTGGAGGGAGTAAGAGACACGAATCGAGCCCCGGTATCCCAGCGTAATCCCGTCCCAGCTACTTGGTTCCCCCACCACCACGTAGTCGGGAGAGAGGGCGTCGACGATTTCGTAAGCTCCTTTTGAGCTGGTTTCCTCTTCCACTACTCCGGCCACGGTAATTTCCAGATCTTCGAAACCTTCGAACTGTCCGGCGGTCCCGATGAAATTAGCCAGGGGTCCTTTGGCGTCGACGGATCCCCGGCCGTAGAGTCGGCCGTCCTCCTCCCGGACGGGAATCTCTCCTTCCACCGTGTCCAGATGGCCGAGGAGCAGTACCCGTTTCTCGCCTTCGCCTATTCTTCCGATCAGGTTTCCCACGTCGTCGCGGGTGGTCCGGAATCCCAGGTCGGTCATCTCCGTCTGGAGGAAGTTAGCCAGTTCCCTCTCTTCTCCGGAAGGACTGTAGATATTCACCATTTCTCGAAGCAGTTCCTCGGTATCCATGGTCAAAGTGCATCGATCACCGCTTCGGTCAGTTCGCTGGTGGTGGAGTCCCCTCCCAGATCGGGAGTTAAGACCCGCCTTTGATCCAGCACTTCTCGGACCGCCGATTCTATCTGTTCTGCGGCCCCGGATTGCCCTACGTGTTCCAGCATCATGATTCCCGATCTGAGGAGGCCCAGTGGGTTTGCCACGTTCTGGCCGGCGATGTCGGGAGCCGAGCCGT
>CAYZUF010000059.1:0-8105 GCA_964481645.1 uncultured Thermotogae bacterium | reverse complement strand
TCCTCGATTGACTGCTGGACAAAAACCAGCCGATTCCTCCCCGGAGCAAGCTCCGGGGCTTCCTCGGCGAGTTTTGGTGGACGGCGCCTTGACTTCCGAGTGGGGGCGGGGCTATCGGAGGAGGCTTAATGATCACGCCGATCTTCGACAATTGTCAGTCGAAATCCCGGCAAATCTCCCAGAAATCCGGTGAAAAACCGGTTACAATGTAAAAGTCCTGGTGCTCCGATGAAGATCGAGCCGGACCAACTTAGAGACGGTAACCAACCCTTCGTCCGGAAGATCGTGAAAACCATTCGGAACCGTTACGAAGTTTACACGGGAGGTTTCGGTGAAAAAGCTTAATATTAGCGAAGATCTTGACTTCAACCTGGACGAGCTCATTGGAAAGTGTATAGGGATACTGGGGATAAGAGGGTCGGGTAAATCAAATACGGCCGGGGTAATATTCGAGGAGCTACTCAAGCACAACTATCCCCTAACGGTGGTAGACATCGACGGGGAGTACTTCGGATTGAAAGAGGAGTACGAACTCCTGGTAATCGGTCAGGGCAAGAACGTGGATATCACCATAGAACCCGAGGACGCACCCCAGGTGGCCGAAATCAGTCTCAAACAGAGCATTCCCGTGGTTCTCGACCTCAGCGGTTACCTCAAGGAAGAGCAAAGAAATATGCTCAAGCATTACTTCACCGCCCTGTGGAACTGGGCGGGCAAACTGCGCAAGCCCTACATGATCGGGATCGAGGAGTCCCACGAATTCATCCCTCAGGGCAAAAAAAGCGAGTTAAAAGAGATCATTACCCGACTCTCCCTAAGGGGCAGGAAGAGAGGGCTGGGGGCGGTGATTATCTCCCAGAGGAGTGCCAAGGTGGAGAAGGACGTGTTAACTCAAGCCGGGATGCTCTTCCTCCACAGAGTGGTCCACGAAGCCGACATGAAGGTCTACAACGATCTCCTCCCCTGGAAGAAGGGGAAGGTAAGGGACAAGGTAAACCAGCTGGATACGGGAGACTGCATATTCCTCGACGAAAAGTCGACCAAGGAGATTTACGTCCGAGAACGTTCGACTTTCCACGCCGGCTTCACTCCTTCCCTGGACACGGTTGAGACTCCACAGCTGAAGCAGGTCGGAGAAAGTATTCTTGACGCAATCGAAGAGGCTAAGAAAGAGGGCAGGAGGAAGAAAAGCAAGGTAGACAAGCTGGAAGAAGAGGTGGAAGAGCTCCAGGAAGAACTTTCGAAAAAGACCGAACAGGTAAAGGAACTAAAACGGACCGCGGAGACACTGGGCTACATAGAAGTCGACCTGGACCCCCCCGATTTGCCCCAGGTCCACAAGGTATCCAAGGCGGTCATCGAATCGCTGGAGATAGCGGACGTGCTCAAGGAAGGAGGAGAAGGGGAGGCCATGCGGGCGGTTACGGAAACTCTGGCCGAATCTCAGGAGAGTAAATCCAGAGACGGACAGGAAAACAAGAATATCGACAAGGTCGACAGAAATATCCCCGACTTTCCCCGGAAGAAGGGGGAAAGCAACGAACAGAATCCTGCCGGTTTTGAAGAAGAACTCACCGGTAAAGCCAGAACTTTTGGGCTCCCTTACGAGAGAGAAGAGGAAAGTTCGGAACCACGCCCTGCCTCCAGGAAGGGGAAGGAGCTAAAATTTGAGGACCTACCGGAGGCCATCAGGCAGGAAACGAACTACGTGGTCAAGAAGACGAAGCGGCTGAGCACGCTAAACAGGCGGATCCTCGCCTTCCTGGTTGGCCACCGCCCTTACTCCTACAGCGTAGAACAGATCAGCGCCTGGCTCAAGAAGCCCACCGGCCTCCTTTTGTCCAAGAGACCGACCGAGCTGATCGACCTGGGCTTAATCATTCGAGAAAACAAAACCACCGGCCTCCACTATCGCGCCGACCTGAAAGGTTTCGTGGGGAGGGAGTTCTCCATCTACGAGCCGGATTTAGGTCCGAGAGAAAGGCACCTGATTATCTCCAAACTCGAAGAGGAGTTCACGGGGAAGGCGGGAGACAATAAGGGTAAGGAGAAGAAGGGAAAGGACAAAATCAAGCTGACCGATCAACCCGGAAAGGGTTTCAGGGACCGGAACCTGTACGATAGGGCCACTTCCTCTCAATGAATTCGACAAAGGAGGTGAAAGTCGGACTGAGAACGCTCCATCCAGCCCGTCGCCATAAGTCGGGTATCGAACCACCGCTGGGAGACAAAACGACGATATAAACTTGAGAAGTAGTCTAAAACCCCGTAGAATTGGGAATCGTAATGGTTTTGCTCGTAGAGAGATGTGGGAAGAGAGCTATTCCCACTTAACAATCGAGTTTCTCATCACAATAAGGAGGTCTTTAGATGAACAAAGGCGAACTGGTCGATAACATTTATCGGAACTCAAACTGCACCAAACAGGAATGTCGGGAAATGGTGAATCATCTGGTTGACTTGATTACCGAGGAAGTAGCGAAGGGAGAAGAAGTGAGGCTGGTGAATTTCGGAACGTTCAAACCTAATCCGAGGAAGTCGACCGTCAAGCGCCATCCCCAGACGGGGGAGAAGATCAACGTCCCGAGTAAAGTCACGCCGAAATTTTCGCCCGGAAAAGGCTTTACGAAAAAAGTCCAGAGCAACCTGACGGCAACCAAAGACGGAGAAGGTTTCAAACGGAAATAAGCCCGTCTTCAATCTATCGACTTTGTACCATAACCTATGAGTTAAAGTTGCCTGGAGACCGGAGTCCACGAGATGGCAGAGCTGGATAATCTCCTGGATAAAATTCGGGAGATAAGAGAAAGCTCCGAGGAGAGGCTGGAGAAAGTCGAGTCGCTTCAGGAGTGTGAAGAGTTACGGGTTAAGTACCTGGGACGAAACGGGCAGGTGGCGGGTCTATTCGGGGAGCTGGGCGAACTCCCCGACGAAGCCAAGGCGGAGGCCGGAAAGGCGATAAACCAGCTCAAGTCCTCCCTCCAGGAGGAAATCGAAGGAAAGAAAGAAAAATTCAAGCAACGGGAAAAAGAACGCCGGCTCAAGGAAGAGGGAATAGACGTCACCCTGCCCGGGAGAAGACGTGGAATCGGCAAAAAGCACGTAATCAGCCAGGTAAGTGACGAACTCGCCGGAATCTTTAAGCGGATGGGGTTCTCCCTGGCTCTGGGACCGGAAGTAGAGACCGATTACTATAATTTCGAAGCACTAAATATGCCGGAGCTGCATCCCGCCCGCGACGAATGGGATTCCCTGTACGTCGATTCCGATAACTTGCTCAGAACTCATACCTCTCCGGTACAAATCCGGGAAATGGAAGAACAGGAACCCCCAGTAAAGATAATCTGTCCCGGAAAGTGTTATCGGAGGGACACTCCTGACGCGACTCATTATCCCGTATTTCACCAGGTAGAACTGCTCTGGGTGGACGAGAACCTCACACTCGCCAACTTAAAGTACGTAACCCGATCCTTCGTGGAAGAATTCTTCGGACCGGAGTTCTCCATGAGGTTCAGGGCGGATTACTTCCCCTTCACGGAGCCGAGCGCGGAAGTGGACGTTAGACCGCCGCACGGCGGGGAGTGGATGGAGATCATGGGTTCCGGAATGGTCGATCCCAACGTGCTGGAGGCCGTCAACTACGACCCCCAGGCCTATCAGGGTTTCGCCCTCGGCCTCGGGGTGGAGAGGATGGCCATGTTAAGATACGGAATCGACGATATTCGGTTATTTTACAGGAACGATCTGCGGTTTCTGGATCAGTTCTAGCTTACTCCACCGTTACGCTCTTGGCCAGGTTTCGGGGCTGGTCGACGTCGGTTCCTCTGAGCACCCCTATATGGTAGGCGAGCAGCTGAAGGGGAACCGTAAAAATCATCGGGGTCAATATCTTGTCCGTCCGGGGAAGTGGAATTAGCTCGTCAGCTATATCCTCTGTCTCCTGGGTCAGCTCGTCGGTAAGAACTATCACCTTTCCCTTTCTGGCCCGGACCTCCTCTATATTGGAATAGACCTTGTCGTAGACAGAATTCTTCGTTATCAGGGCCACCACGGGCATCTTCTCATCGATCAAAGCGATCGGTCCGTGTTTTAGCTCCCCCGCCGGATAACCCTCGGCATGGATGTAAGAAATTTCCTTCAGCTTCAGCGCCCCCTCCAGGGCCACGGGATAGAGGACATCCCGACCCAGAAAGAGAAAATCTTCCTTTTCGTAGAAGATTTCGGCCAGCTCTTTCACCCGATCCTCCTTCTCCAGCTGTTCCTTCAACAGGCCCGGGGCCTTGCTCAACTTCTCCGAGACATCCTGGGCAACGGAGGCCGTTATATTACCCTTCATCCGGGCGATCTCAAGGCCTAGCAGGGTCAAATCGGCCAACTGGGAGGTAAAGGCCTTGGTGGAAGCCACGCCGATCTCCGGCCCCGCGTGGGTGTAGAGTACGGCATCCGACCTCCTGGTCGCCGTTGATCCCAGAACGTTGATCACGGAGACCACAGTGGCATTCTGTTCCCGAGCTTTTTCCAGACCGGCAAGGGTATCCGCCGTCTCCCCGGATTGAGAGATCCCAACAACCAGAGAATTCTCGTCCAACGGAGGGTTCCGGTAGCGAAATTCCGACCCTATCTCCACCTCTATGGGGACCTCCAGGTACTCTTCCCATACGTACTTGGCTATTCGACCGGCGTAAGAAGCGGTGCCACAGGCAATTATAAAGACCTTATCCTTTTCCCTGATATCCTCCTCGCTCAGCTCCCCTTCGTCCATCCGCAGTCCCCCGCCGGAGAAGTCCCTCCCCCTGAGAGTATCCCCTACCGCCTGGGGCTGCTCGTTTATCTCTTTCAGCATGAAGTGTTTGTACCCTTCCTTGCGGGCGGCAACCGGATCCCAGTCTATTCGTCGGGTCTCAGTTTCGATCGATCTGCCATCGAGATCCGTCACCTCAATCCCCCCTTGGGAGAGAGAGACGACCTGATCGTCCTCCAGGTAAGTGATATCCCTGGTGTAATCCAGAATGGCCGGTATATCGGAAGCAATTAGCTCCTCTTCTCCCGTGGAGCCCACAACCAGGGGACTCCCCCTTCGGGCCCCGACTATCTTCTCAGGTTCGTGAACACTGACTGCGGCAATTGCAAACGTGCCCTGAACGCGGCTCAAGGCGGACCGAACCTTCTCTTCCAGATTCCCCTCTCCTTCCTCTACCAGATGAATGAGGACTTCCGTATCCGTATCGGAGGAAAACTTGTGACCCCGTCCCTCCAGCTCCTCTCTCAGCATCCGATGATTTTCGATAATGCCGTTGTGAACTAAACCGTAATCGTTTCCACACCCCTGGTGCGGATGGGCGTTCAGGTCGTTTGGCTCCCCGTGAGTGGCCCATCGGGTATGACCGATTCCGACCACCCCGGACTTGGGGGATTGAACCAGAGCCTCTTCCAGTCGAGCGATCTTCCCCGCCATCTTCTCGATTCCCAGCCCCCCGTCGCCGACGATCGCGACCCCGGCGGAATCGTAACCTCTGTACTCCAGTTTCTTCAAACCACTCAACAGAATGGGTTGTGCTTCTCTGTTACCCCTGTAGCCGACAATACCGCACATTTTATCCTCCTTTCTATCCTCTATCCTCTAGTCAGAAATAATTTCCGCTTCGGCGGGCAGCCTGGAAAGCTTTTCGGGAACCAGACCGGGGTTCTTATTTACCTGCTCCACAAGGGCACGAACCGGATTTTTCTCCGGATCAGCAAAATAAGTGATCAGTTCTCGGGGAAGGAGGGTATCCGGGTCGAACTTGATCACCTGGCGCTCGAACTGATAGCCTTCTACCAGAGGAACGGCCTCCAGCACGTAGCTCTCGTTCGTTGTCCCGAAGGAAAGACTCGACCGCCCACCTTCGAAAAGAGAATACTGGTCTCTTTCTTCCCTGTCCAACCCCGAGAGCGAAGTCCCCAGATCCAGCGCGCTCTCTTCTCCATCCGGGAAATAGAGCCTACCGGGCCCCCCGATCAAACTTACCTCCAGCTCCTCCGAACGGATCAATTCCAACAGAAAATCCGGGGTCAGATTGGCTGCTCTCACCGGAGCGTTAGACCTGGTCAGGTCCTTCTTGATCACCAGCTCCCGGCCCGGCATGTATTGATAGAGGTAATCCTCCTTAAGGAGAAAGAACTGACCCTTCATTTCCGACGGAGCCAGGTACTCGACCCGGACGACTCTCGGATCGGAAATGGCCTGGACTTTTACCTTGACCGGCTCTTCCGTCCCGGTAAGGGACAAAACGGCGGAAAAATCTTGGATACTCCGGTACTCAACCTCGAGAATCTCGATAAATTGGTCCGTGGAGCCGATCACCCCCACCTCCGTCCGGGAACAAGCCGGAGTTAGTGAAAAAATCAACAGACTGGCCAGAATCAGGATCGGGGTGACAGAGGCCTTCAGGTTCATGGATATCTCCCTAACAATCAATAGGAGGACCATCCTCGGATGTGGTAGATTATAGCACCCAGTAAGCCTGTGAACAAACACCTGGGCGAAAAACAGCATCCAGAAACGGAACCCGGTGATACGCCACCGGTCCGGCGGGCTCTCTTCGGCGGGCCCGTTGAGCGGAACCGCCATATTGCGTTAAAATTACCTGGTTGTTCCCGAGATTACTTCAATCAACCTACAGGAGAAGTCAGCTTTCAGGAAAGCTGGAGAACAAACCAACGGGAGGCAATATGTTAGACCCAACATCTCAATACAGGACACTGGAAGATTTCTCACTCGAAGGCAGCAAAGTCTTGGTCAGAGTAGATTTCAATGTCCCCCTCGACGAAGGAGAAGTGGCGGACGACAACCGAATCAGAAGCGCACTACCCACCATAAACTACCTGACCGACGCCCGGGCCAAGGTAATCCTATCCAGTCACCTGGGCAGACCGGGCGGCGAAGTCAAGGAGGATCTCCGCCTCGATCCAGTCGGAGACAGGCTCTCCGAATTGGTGGATACGAAGGTGAAAAAGCTGGATGACTGCATCGGACCGGAAGTAAAGGGAGAGATAGAGGAACTCGATCCCGGGGAGATATGTTTGCTGGAGAACACCCGCTTCTACACAGGGGAGAAGTCGAACGACGAAGAATTCTATCAAGGGTTGAGCGGGCTTGCGGACTTCTTCGTCAGCGACGCCTTTGGCATGGTCCACCGACAGCACAGCTCGAATTACGGCGTGGCCACCGAACTGCCCTCCGGCGCTGGGAAGCTTATTCTCAAGGAAGTAAAGGGCTTAACCCCGGCCGTCGAGAGCCCGGATCACCCGTTTGTAGCTATTATCGGGGGGAAAAAGGCCTCCAGCAAGATAGGGGCTCTCTGGGACATGGTGGAGAGGGTGGACAAGTTCCTGATCGGAGGGGCTTTAGCCTTCACATTTCTCCACGCTAAGGGTCATCTGGTCGGGGACTCTCTCATCGAAGAGTCCATGGTCGACGAAGTCCGGGACTTCCTTGAAAAAGTCAAGGACGACAGGAGCACCGAGGTACTGCTTCCCGAAGACGCTAAGGTTTCCCGGGAGTTCAGCGAGGAAGGCGAAGTCAAAACCGTTGATGCGACGAAGATACCTCCGGACTGGATGGGGATAGACATTGGACCGGCAACTATAGAAAAGTACGGCAGAGAGGTCGAGAATGCGCAGACACTGGTCTGGGCCGGCCCCCTTGGTGGGTTTGAACTCCAGCCCTTCCAGGCCGGAACGAAGGAAGTAGCGGAAGCGGTGGCGGACGGCTCCGGATACAGAATAATCGGCGGGGGGGAGACCGGCGCTGCCGTCAAGCAGTTCGGCTTCGCGGAAGAGATGGATCACGTATCCACGGGAGGCGGAGCCTGTCTGGCTTTCCTGCGAGGAAAGGAACTACCAGCGCTGGAGGTCCTGAAGGTCCAGGAGTCCTAAGCCGGTTAGGTTACGGGGAGGGAACTGGAATCCGAGCCGGTTCCGAAGGGACCTCCCCAAAAAACTTACAGGACTGGGGACGGTAATTTGGTGTAGTCCGAATCCTTTCCCACCCGAGCGCGGAAATTCCAGACTCACGTGCTCAAACAGTTGCCTTCATGGGAGTAGCTCTCACTTATTGGAAGTCG
>CAYZUF010000058.1:0-8133 GCA_964481645.1 uncultured Thermotogae bacterium | reverse complement strand
GTAACAAGGTAGCCGTAGGAGAACCTGCGGCTGGATCACCTCCTTTTTTAAGGAGTAATTTTTTATATTCCTTAAAGATTAACCAACCACACTACTTTCTTACTTTAAAACTCACGCTCTTCCCACCTGTCAAGGATCTTGGTTTTTTGCTTCTCTTTTTCACTTCCTTTTCTCACTAAAATTTAGACCAGCTGAAGGAGCCCCTGTGCCCCGTGGGTCATTGAGCTTTTCCGTCCGCCTGGAGCAGGGAAAAACCTGACTCGCGTGCTCTAACGGTCCCCTAAGCGATAGTCATTTTGACTGGCAGATTAAGGAGTTCGATTTACTTTCATACCCTTATGGAAATATCCCTCTCAGGAATTCACTGGAAATTGATCTCCAGTGAATTCCTGCTCGGTCGGACAAATGCGCCGCGTCGCTAGGTTTTTCCCTGCTCCAGGCGGAGATCGGGGCTGCTATTTTATCTTTGGTGACCAAAGCCGCCGGGTTAAGATAGGAGGCTGGGTCTCTGTGTTCAGCCGACGAGAGAGATGATCAGCACTACTCACTTTCCCCGGTGGTGGAAAGTTCCCTCAGTTCCTTATTCACGTAATCGACGAACTCGTCGGATTTCTCGGGAGCGGCGGTAAAGAGGCTAACACCGACAAATACAACCAGAGTCACCACAAAGCCCCATACTGAAGGCCACCAACCGAATGGCTTAATGTCGGCCACGTACATCACGCCGGTAGCAGTTCCTCCCAGGGCCATCGAGATGACGGCACCGGCTCCTGTCCCCTTTCTCCAGAAGAAGGCGCCGATCAGAGCGGGTGCAGTAACCAATAATCCTCCCGAAGCCGAACTGGAGAGCACGGCTATCAATCCGGGCTGAATCCAGGCAAATATCACGAAGACGGCTATCAAGAGCGGAATGGCCAGCTTTGCGGAGCGAAGTTCCGTCTCTTCCTCGATCCCGGGAGCTATATTTCGAATTAAGTCCCGGGAAACGGTGGAGCTGAGGGTTAGAGTGATCGAACCGAGCGTGGAGGTGGCCGCTGCAAATATGCCGATAAATATGATCAGACCCAGGGGCACGGGCACCCTGGTCAGGAGGACGGGCATCGCTTTATCCGGGTTCTCCAGGCCGGGAAGTAGGCTTGCGGCCTGGAAACCAAACAGGGTACTTATAATCGTATAGATAAACCCAAAAGCAGAGAAATAAATTACCATCCTCTTCAGGCTGGACATCTTGTCCGGAACGAACATCCTCTGGGAGACCTGGGGGTTGGTCAAGGCAAAGAAGGCCCAGGGCAGAGCCAACCCGATAAACAACTTCGGATCCCAGGTCAGCTCCAACAACTCCGGGTTTTCGACCGTAATGGTCCGGAAGAATTCCCCCGGCGAGCCGAAGAACTGGAAAAAGAGATAGAAGAGGGCAAAAAGGGAAGTAGTAAGCATGGTAATGGCCTGAAAGGCGTCGGTCCAGGAAACCGACCTCATTCCCGCCCACAATGCAGAAAACCCGGCAAATAACGCCATAACCAGGACTCCCGTCATATAGGGAATCTCACCCCCGGTCAAACCCTCCACCAGAAATCCAATTCCCATCAACTGTACTGCTGCGTAGGGGATCAGCATGACCAGGAAAATAATCGCCGAGACCGCCCCCGCCCAGCGAGTCTCATATCTACACGAAAGCAGCTCCGCGGGAGTGAGGATATCGTATTTTTTTCCGACCAGCCAGAAGCGCGGAGCGAAGACGGCGAGCAGAAGGACTGTAAACATCAGGTAGGTCATTTCGAATCCCAGTGCCCCAACGCCGGATTGATAAGTTAAGCCGACCAGGCCAACGAGCATAAAGGCACTATAGGTGGTGGCGCTGTAGGACATCCCCGAGATGAAGCCCCCCAGCCTTCTTCCTCCGATGAAGTACTCCGAGGCTCCTTCACCGAGGCCCCTCCGGGCCAGATAGGCAATTGCAGTGGCTATAGAGATCCAGCATCCCAGAGCTATCCAGACGTAGGTCTGTCCCATCACCGACCCCCCCAGGTACTCCTAATATAGAGAGAACCGGCAACTATCACGGTCAGGGTCAATGCGCACCAGAAGAGGTAGCTCCCGTGAAAACGGGCCACGTCCTTGATCAAGAAAAACGGGACGAAAAAATCTACCAGGGCCAGCAGGGTAAACAGGAGAAAAAAATTTCTACGCTTCAATGTCCATCACCCGATGATATGTTCTGCCGGAAAATTATACATTGATTTTATGTATTATCAAACCCGATCCGCTCCTCCCGGCAAATCAGAATGGCCTCGAGTATCAACAACCCGTTCGGATCGCGAACTCGCTTAGTAAGGACAATTTAGAGAGAAAATCGATGGGGCAAGAAAGGAGAGAAAGTTAGCCGAGGCTACCCACGGCCTTTTCTATACGGCTCAATCCTTCCTCCAGGATTCCGCGCGGGCAAGCAAAGTTGAGCCTGACAAAGCCCTCACCGCCCGGACCGAACCAGTGGCCGAAGTCCAGTCCCACCTTTGCCTCATTTACGATAAGGTCTTCGAGTTCTTCGGTAGTAAGTCCCAGCGGCCGGCAATCCACCCAGAGAAGGATCGTCCCTTCGGGTTTTAGCGGCTCTACCCCGGCGACCTCACGGTCCAGGAATCGGTAGGAATATTCCATGTTTTCCTGGAGGTAAGTCAGTTGATCCTCAAGCCAGCTCTCCCCCTCTCCATAAGCGGCCATCAGGGCTTCCAATCCGAAGACGCTGGGGCCCTTGATCAACTTGTCGAGGGCTATTTCAATCCTCCGTCGGAGACGATCGTTAGGAATAATAGCTATAGAGGCCGGCAGACCGGCCGTATTAAAGGCCTTGCTCGGCGAGGCAAGGGTAATGGTATTCCTGGCTATTTCGGGAGAGAGTGAGGCCAAAGGCCGATATTTGTTGCCGGAGTAGATAAACTCGGAGTGGATGTCGTCCGATACGATCAGTACATCGTTTTCAAGGCAGATATCGCTCAATCGTTCCAGTTCCCCTTCAGTCCATACCCGACCCACCGGGTTGTGGGGATTACATAGAACCATCAGGGTAGGAGTTGGCTCAACCGGCTTCTTCCCCCGAGGCCGGTCACAGACCGCGGCCAGGTCCTCGTAATCCATCCGGTACCCGTCCTCGTCCAGTATCAGTTCGTTCTCAACCGTCTGACTCCCGCCCCGTTCGACCGAGGTAAAGAAAGGATAATATACGGGGGGTTGAAGGATAACCCCTTCCCCGGGACGGACAAAGGTATCGACCGCTATGCTCAGGGTAGGAACTACTCCGTTTGCGTAAACCAGCCAGTCAGGATCAAGCTCCCAGTCGTACCTGCGCTTCCACCAGTCAACCACCAATCGATCCGTTTCCCGATCGGGCTTGGTATAGCCAAATACCCCGTGCTTGGCCCGGTCGACGATGGCTTCGATCACGTAATCGGAAGTTGGCCAGTCCGAATCAGCAACCCACATGGGCAGGATGTCTTCACGCCCGAAGACCTGCCCACGATAATCCCATTTGACCGAATTGGTGCCCGTTCTATCCACGTATTGGTCGAAGCTGGTTTCACGCATCTCTTGCCCTCGGAGGGACTACCATAACTTTTAGTTAACCGTCGAGGTTCCTGCGATCCGGAACCGCTATCATCGGGAGGAGATTCCCGACTTTAACTTCTGGGCAACTTGTCCCAGTTCCTCGTGGGTCTTGGTATCAATAATAGAGTGAAGCGATCCGCCTTCGTCGTCCGTATACCTGGGTATGATGTGGACGTGAGTATGGGGGATGGCCTGACCGGCGGCCTCACCGTCGTTTAACCCTACGTTGACTCCATCGGCCCCCAGCTGGGAGAGTATCGCGTCGGTAACCCCCTGAACGACCGAAAATACGCCCACTGCCGTTTGCCCGTCCATATCGGAGAGCCTTTCCACGTGCTCATCGGGCACCACCACAGTATGACCGTCCACGAGGGGATTTGCGTCTAAAAAGGCCGTTGCCCGGTCGTTTTTATAGACAACTTCTGCATCTATCTCTCCATCCACGATCCGACAGAATATACAATCCCTCACGGGAATCACTCCTGGGGATATTAATCAAAGTCGGGCTAGTTCTCTTCCGGGACCAGCCTGGCAAAATCCTTCTTCCCGACCTGGAGGATTCTACCATCCCCCAGCTCCGGGTCAAAGTCCACCCCGGTAACCCGTTCGTCGTCCAGCCTTACTCCTCCCTGGTCGATGAGCCTTCGGGCTTCGGACCGACTGGAGACGAAGCCCGAAACCTCCAGAAGATCGATTATCCATACCGTACCATCGTCCTTCACCACTTCGGCGGGGACGGGAACTTCTTCCAGGTTCTCCGGAGTTTGATTCTGTTCAAATACCTTTTCGAACTCCTCCTGGGCGTGAGTAGCTTCAACTTCCGAGTAAATGTCTTTTACTATTTCGAAAGCCAGCTTTTTCTTCTTGTTTTTTGGATGGGGCTCCTCCATCTCTCCGGGAGAGAGATCCGTCAACAGCTGGAAG
Organism: uncultured Thermotogae bacterium; assembly: GCA_964481645.1. Lineage (GTDB taxonomy): Bacteria > Bipolaricaulota > Bipolaricaulia > M55B111 > M55B111 > JAGXLP01. Next base: position 3,606 of record CAYZUF010000058.1, on the reverse strand, counting down.
TACTCGGGCATCGTATCGTCGGAAATCGACATCAGTTTTCCGTATATCGTCTCCGGTTCCTCATTGATCCCGATGTAGTTCCCCCGGGTTTGACTCATCGCCTTGCTTCCGTCGGTTCCGGTCAGCAAGGGGACGGTCAGTACTATCTGAGGCTCCTGATCGAACTCCCGTTGAATGTGCCGTCCCACTATCAGGTTAAACCGCTGGTCCGCTCCCCCTAGCTCTATATCAGCGTCGACCGCCACCGAATCGTAAGCCTGAGCCAGTGGATACAGGAACTCCAGGATAGAAATAGGCTTATTCTCTTCGTATCTCTTGGCAAAGTCGTCCCGCTCCAGCATACGGGCTACTGTATATTTGGAAGTCAATTCGACGATGTCTTCGAAGGTAAGCTTGCCCAACCATTCGGAATTATACCGGAACTCGGTCCGCTCGGGATCCAGGATCCTGAAGACCTGCCTCTCGTAGTCCTTCATGTTTTCCTCTATCTCCTTGGTCCCCATTATCTCCCTGGTCTGGGTTCTCCCCGAGGGATCCCCTATCCTTCTGGTAAAGTCCCCAACTACCATGACCGCCTGATGACCCAGATCCTGGAGCTGCCTCAGTTTCCGAAGCACGACGGCATGTCCAAGCGTCAGGTCCGGCGACGAAGGGTCGACTCCAAGCTTTACTCTCAGGGCCCGCCCTTCCTCTTCAGCTCCCTTTAACTTCTCTACCAGTTCCTCCTCGGGGATTAGGTCGGACGTTCCGGATCTGATAGTATCAACTACTTCCCGGAAGTTATCTCCCATTTAAATCATACCTCCGTAGTTATACCACTGTCACCGTGGAAACTCTATCGAATTCTTCGAGCTCCATCAGGTTTACGCCCCGGGCGTAACGCTGAAACTGACTCACGTCGTCGATGTTAAGCCGGACTGCCTTGGCCCTTTCACTGCAAATCAGGACCTCCTGACCGCCCTCCAGCAGCTTGACGGACTTCAACCCGTCTTCATCGTCCAGTTTGATTCCCAGGTTCCCCTTACCCGCCCGTTGCTGTGAGCTGAACTCGGAGAGGGGAACTTTCTTGCCCGTACCCTGTTCGGTGACGAAGAGCAGGAGCGGTTCCCTTTCCAGATTCTTCCTGGTAATTGCCTCCATACTGACCACCTGGTCGCCGGGGGAGAGGCTCATCCCTCGCACCCCCTTTGACGGCCTCTGCGTAGTTCTTAGCTCCTCCTCGGAGAACCTGATTACCTGGCCACCCCGGGTGGCCATTACTATCTCTCCTCCACCGGGGCTGAAGTCGACGGAGCTAATCGAATCTCCGCTCTCTGCGTTCATGCTATGAATGCCGCTAATATGGGCCGAGGAAAAATCACTCAACTGATTCTTCACTACGTACCCGCCTTTGGTAGCCATCAAACAAAAACCGTCCCCGGCGAGGTCATCTCCTCTCACCGTCAGGGCCGCTCTCACCGATTCGCCGTCGGAGAGGTCCACGATGTCACGTATTCTTTCCCCCCTTGAATCCCTCCGGGAAGAGGGAAGTTTGTAGGTTTTCACCTTGTAGATCGCTTCCTCGTTGCTGAAGAGAAGGGTCACGTTTCGGGAATTCGCGCTGGAGGCCACGGTTAACCTATCATCCTCTTCAAGATCCATGCAGATTACCCCCTTCCCCCCTCTGTTCTGGGTCTTGTACCCGCTCCGTTTGGGAGCATTTACGTATCCGTTTTCGGTGACCTGAACCACCAGACTTTCGTCCGGAATCAGCTTCTCCACGTCCACCTCTTCCACCTTCTCCGTTATCAGGGTCCGTCTCTCGTCTCCGTACTCCTCTTTTATTTCCCGTAATTCCTTCTTGATTATTTCATCCAGCTTGAGCGTGGAGGAAAGTATCTCTCTATACTTGTCGATGTATTCCTGCTTCTCTTCCAGCTCCGAATCCACCTTCTCCCTCTCCAGGCTGGTCAACCGGCCCAGCTGGGTCTTCAGGATGGCGTTAGCTTGCTCCTTCGAAAAAGAGAACCGCTCGATCAAATTCTGGCGAGCCTGATCTCTGGTCTCCGCCTCCCTGATTAACTTGATTATCCTATCAGTACTGTCAAGAGCGACCTGCAGACCTTCCAGGATATGAGCTCTGTTTTCGGCCTTCTCCAGCCTGTACTCGGTTCTCCTCTTCACTACAGACCGCCGGAAATCGATAAAAGCATTGAGAATTTCCTTCAGGGAAAGTCTCCTCGGATTCCCATCTACGATTACCGTAGTATTGGCCCCGTAGGTCTTTTCCAGGGGAGTATATTTGAAGAGCCGATTGAGCACTACCTTCGGTTCCGTCCCCCGCTTTAACTTTATTACTATCCTCATCCCGTCTCGGTCAGATTCGTCCCGGACGTCGGTTATTCCCTCCACCGTTCCGTCCTTCGCCTTGTCCGCGATTCGCTCTATGATAGTGGATTTCTTGATCTGGAAGGGAATCTCGGAAACTATTATGTCGCCCCCCTCGAGCTCGGTCTTGGCCCGCATACGAATCCGGCCCTTCCCGGTGCGATAGGCTTCCTTTATCCCTTCCCTTCCCAGCACGATAGCCCCGGTAGGAAAATCCGGCCCCTTGATGTACTTCATCAGCTCCTCCAGAGTAGCTTCCGGGTTGTCTATCAGGTAAATCAAGCCTTCAATCAGCTCGGTCAGGTTATGGGGCGGAACTTTGGTGGTCATCCCCACCGAGATTCCCCAGGCCCCGTTCAACAACAGGCCGGGGACCTTGGCGGGGAGAATGGTCGGTTCTTCCAGTGAATCGTCAAAATTGGGGGTGAAATCGACGGTATCCTCGTCCAGCTCGTCCAGAAATGTCTCACTGATCGGGGACAGCTTTGCCTCCGTATATCTCATGGCGGCCTGACTGTCGCCGTCAATGGAGCCGAAGTTGCCCTGTCCATCGATCAATGGGTAGCGGAAGGAAAATTCCTGGGCCATATTCACCATCGTATCGTATACGGCTATGTCACCGTGCGGGTGGTACTTACCCAGGACCTCTCCCACAATACGAGCCGACTTCTTGTGCGGGCCGTCCGAATATAAACCCAGCTGATCGAGAGCATACAGTATCCGGCGCTGTGCCGGCTTGAGACCGTCTCGAACGTCCGGGATAGCCCTCCCCCTGATCACGCTCATCGCGTAATTTATGTAGGACTCCTCCATCTCTTCTTCAATAAAGGCGGTCTTGACTTCACTCATTGTTAACTCCTGGTTATCAAGATATTGGGTTAATGGTAGCTTTTTTCGGTGACTAACTCAAGGAAAATTAGTCCCTGTGGGGAAAGCAAAACGAAGGTGCTAGTAAGTCTATCCCGACGAAGACCAGCGACCCTTTTCCGGAGTCAACTGCTCATGTAAGTACAACTAACTTGCCAATACTGGAGACTCGTCGTCCGTCCCCCTTTCTGGCCACAACCCTGTAGATATACAACCCGTTGGGAACCCCTTCCGATCCTTTGCCGGTCAGACCCCAGCTCGCTACCCGGCCTTCTGTCCATTCCGAAGCATAAATACGTTCCCCGTTCAGGTTGTAGACCCGGACTCTCAGGGACCTGACATCAGCTCCCGTGGCCTGAAAGCTGACTCGGT
>CAYZUF010000057.1:3581-8171 GCA_964481645.1 uncultured Thermotogae bacterium | reverse complement strand
CTCGACTGTCCAGTTCCAGCAAATCACCCTCCTCGGTGCCTTCCTTCCTCTCGACGCTCTCTCCCGAAACTAAGAGATCGGCTCCAACACCCTTCATGAATTCCAGACCGGCGCTCAGCAGGACGGTCCTGCACCTGAGACAATGGGGATCGAACTCGGAAGGCTCGGACTCCTCGGAACTCGCGATGCGCTTGGTCCACCCCTTTATCGATTTACTCCTGAACTGGTTATCGGGCCAGAGCCGGTTAGCGAGACCCTTAATCTTCCCATAGCAACTAAAAAAAGGGGAGCGAAGTGTCAAGATAGTAACCCGGTCTATTCGGCTATCGTTTATGGCCAGCTGCGTCGAGATGGCACTCGGAAGGCTACCCGAGAACAAAGAAACAGCCTCTGACATGAATACGGCTCCCGGGGGCGACGGACGGTACCCCGATAGAAATTAAATCTGGGGATCGATCAACCCATACTCCCCATCGTCGCGGCGATAGATTATATTGACCTTATCGCTTCGCGAATTGACGAAGACGAGAAAATCCTGTTGGTATGAATCAAGCTGCATGGCCGCTTCATCGGGTGCCATAGGCTTTTTAAAGTATATATCCGTCTTCACTATCTCCCTTTGGTCCTCTCCTGACCCCCCCGGGGATGGGCCGGTACCCTTCACGTCCTCCACTTCTCCCTTGTGTTTGTCCTTCAACTTTTCGTTGAACTTCTTCAGCTGCCTTTCCAGTTTATCCATGGCGCTATCGATGGAAACGTACATGTCGTCGGATTCAGCCGACGACTTTACCACTTTTTTGTTTATCAAGTGAGCAAATACCTTGGCCAGCCTCCTTTCCTTCTCCACATCCATGGTAACTTCTACGCTGATAATTCCGTCAAAGAACTTCTGAAGATCTTCCGCCTTGGATATGGCGTACTCCCTCAAGGGGTCGCTCTGCTCCATGTGCCTCTCTTCTATTCTTACTTTCATTCGTCTCACCTACGGTAAAAATGATGGTAACCCATCGGGTTTTCTAATTCAAAAGGATCAGGTAGTTGCCGATCCTGGTCCGTATTCGGCCTCTTCGGGACTCGTACTCCATTCCGGAATTACTTCCTGGTCAAAGTGAAACTGAGCAAACTTCTTTAACAGGGAAAATCCCCGGGCCAATTGATCCTCGCTAACCTTCAACCGCCCGACACTCCGCTGAGAAGATGAACTCAACTTTAAGAGGACCTTTCTGAGGCCACCGGAGATAGGGATTCCCTCCCCGCGAGAACAATCATCACCTATGACCCCCCCTGCCCGCGGGTCAAACTCTAATGAGCCCTCTCCCTCGACCGGTTTCCCGCAGATGCTACATTTTTCTAACTGGGGACGATAACCCAGTTCCCAAAAGACTTTCAGGTAAAATCCAAGTTCCACGACCGGGGGACGGGAACCACCGTCCAGGGAGGCAAGCGTCCGCTCCATCACCACAAACACCCCTTGTTCTCGCTGGCCGTCCTCCAGCAACTTATTTAGAGCACGGGCACAGCGAAGACCAGTGTCGATCGAGTCACCAGAATCTCTGAGCCCATCCCAGTTCTCGATTACTCCCGCCTCGCTGATGAAACTCAATCCCGAACCCTGGTAAAACACCACCTCTACAAGGTTGAGCAGGTCAAACCTTCCCCCGAACTTGCTGTCCAGCTTCCTGGCCCCCTTCGCTATACCCGCAAACTTTCCGCTCTCCCTCCCAAATAAAGTCACCACATAATCGCTATCCTTAAAATCGACCTTTCTAATCACAAAGGCTCGAGTCCGTTTGATTGCCATGCGGAGGATGTTAACTTGAATTAGTCACCAGGCGCACCTCGAACTATCTCTACCCCGCTACTCGCTCCGATCCGCGTAGCTCCGGCTTCAATCATCTGCTTGGCGGTCTCGTAATCACCAATACCGCCAGCGGCCTTGATACCAATCCAGTCCGAGACTACCTCCCTCATAAGTTCCACGTCCTCAAGCGCGGCCCCACGCGGGCCAAAGCCGGTAGAGGTCTTAACGAAATCAGCACCGCTGGCCTGAGATATCAGGCAACCGGCCCGTTTTTCCTCCTCGTCCAACAACCCCATCTCCAGAATGACTTTTACCAGGACCTCCCGAGGGCTCTTTTTGGCGGCTTCGGTAACGGCAGATATATCTCCGGCAACCAGTTCGTAAGCGCCCTCCTTCAGGGCGGGGATATTGACCACCATGTCCAGTTCGTCAGCCCCGTCCTCAATGGCCAGCTGGGCCTCGAAACCCTTTGCCCCTTTCTTGTGGGTTCCATGGGGAAAACCAATTACAGTATCTACACTCACCTCGGAGCCTTCCAGCAGTTCTTTCGCCCTGGTTACGTAGATAGGCTCCACACATACCGCAGCAAACCCGTATTCTTTTGCCTCCCGGCAGACTTCCTCCACGGCCTCCTCCGAGGACTCGGGTCCGAGGACCGTATGATCGATCATCGCCGCAATTTCTGACTTCTTCATCGGAGTTCTCCTCCCTTCATTTGTGCTCTTCTCCAAAACCGGCCAAGGACTCGACGGAATCGGGATTCCGGTTCCAGTTCTTGGCCACCTTGACCTTGAGATCCAGGTAAACCCTACTCCCGGTCAGCCTTTCCAGGTCCTTCCGGGCTCTCTTTCCAATCTCTTTTATCTTTTGTCCTTCCCTGCCAATAATGATTCCTTTCTGGGACTCTCTGACCACGCAGATATCTATATAGACCTCGACCAGATCCTCGTCCTCCCTTCGATGGAAAGATCGGGTTCGGGTGGCGACGGAATAAGGCAACTCCTCGTAGGTTAGCTTGTAGACCTTCTCCCTGACCATCTCCGCCATGAGAAAACTCAGCGGCTTGTCGGTGGAAGTTTCCGGGGGAAACAACCGCTCTCCATCGGGCAAGCACTCCACGATCTCGTCCAAGGTGGTATCAACTCCGTCGCCGGTCAGCGCCGAGATCGGTATGTACTCTCTGAACAGGTCTTCCTCCCGGTAGGCCTCAAGGGTTCTGGCAATGTCGGCGGGAGAATAGATATCCACCTTGTTTACCAGCAAAATAACGTCCGCTCCCTGGTTAGATATCTTGTTCAGGAACGGGCGTTCGTCACCGGGAACCTCCTCCCATGGTTCGACCATATACAGGATTAGGTCGGAGCCCTTGATCCCCTTTTTGGCTTCTTCTACCAGATAGCTCCCCAGCGGGTTCTCCGGCCTATGAATCCCCGGAGTATCCAGGAATACGATCTGTGCATCCTCCCGGTCGTAGATACACTTAATCCTGTTTCTGGTGGTCTGGGGTTTGTCGGAGGTGATAGAAACCTTATCTCCGACAACCCTGTTGATAAAGGTGGATTTCCCGACGTTTGACTTCCCCAAGAGATTTACGAATCCGGATTTCACTTCTCCAGTCCCTCCGTTTAAATAATTATAGTCGAAGGAGAAGGATTATTCTAGCAAACCCGCAAGGCAAGCAACTCTTGCCCGCGTTTGTTTCAAAAGGTATAATGGCGTGAAGCTAGAGGAGTTGAGGAACCAGCAACCAGTAGTTAACAACCAACCAACAACCAAAAGGAGTAGCGGTGTCCGGAGTGCAAATTGAGGCGATGTCCTTTGCCAAAGTCAATCCACGTCTGAAAATTAAGGGAGTCCGAGAAGACGGTTATCATCTGCTCGATATTAGCTATTTGACCGTTAATCTGGCAGACAGGTTGGTCTTCGAGAAATTAACGGAAGAAAGAATTACCGTCTTCACGGAGGCCGACATCCCTGAGAAGGGAAACCTCTGCTATAGGGTAGCAAAAGAGTTAAAAGGGCGTTGTTCACCCGACGCTGGAGTTGCTATTACCCTAACAAAGAGAATTCCCATCGGCGGGGGTCTGGGGGGGGGAAGTTCAAACGCGGCTACCACCCTAATTTGCTTGAACCGGCTCTGGGATTGTGGGCTCTCGAAAGACCGTCTCATCGAGATTGGAAAGGGATTCGGTGCGGATATCCCTTTTTTCATATCCGGCGGGTACCAGACGGCCAGGGGGACCGGCTCCAAACTGGAACGGAAAGAAAACATCTTTCGGGACCGGTTGATTCCGCTCGGGATCCCCCCTTTTATCCAGCTTACTTCCGAAGTCTACCAGAAGTACGACCAGTTGCACCCGGATCAGGAGAAGGGAACCCGCAGTCCGGCTCCTCAGGTCACCGAGAAAATCGAGGAATTTAAGATTGAAAACGACCTTCAGGAGGCGGCAATCAGACTCCACCCGGAGTTAAAAACCTACTTGGACTGCTTTAAGGCAGCCAGTACAATTCAAACGGCCGGGATTGCCGGGAGTGGGAGCTCGATCTATGGAATCTCGGTGGCCGGTGCCGGCCTGGAGGAAATCAGAGAGGAACTGGCGGAGAAGCTGTCATCAATTTCGCGGGAGGCAAAATTGATCATCGCCAGGCCCGTTGACCGAGCCCGGGAAATCGAGCGGAGAGCGTAAAGAATGAGAGTGTAAAGAATGCAAGTAACTATCGACGGTCCAGCAGGAGTTGGAAAAACAAGCGTGGGGAAGAAGGTCGCGGCCAAGTTCTCCCTCCTGTTC
>CAYZUF010000057.1:0-3481 GCA_964481645.1 uncultured Thermotogae bacterium | reverse complement strand
AATTGCCAGGGAAAACGACCTACTGGTCGAAGGAAGGGACATCGGTACCAAGGTACTGCCCAACGCCGACTTGAAAGTTTACCTGACCGCTTCCGCGAATGAGAGGGCGAGACGAAGAAAGAAGCAGTCCGGGACGGATCGAACGCTGGAGGAGATCGAAGCAGGCATCAGGAAACGGGACGAAAGGGACCAGAACAGAACATTAGCCCCGCTCAAACCGGCCAAAGACGCCATCATAATTGATACCACCTCGTTGACCGAAGAAGAAGTAGTTGCCCGTATCTCCGAGTTGATCGAGGATCATTCCTGACAATAAGTGACCTATTTTGAAAGAGAGAATCCAACAAACCTTCCAGGGATTGTTCTACCTGACTCTCCTGTTAATAATCTACCCGTTTTCGAAGGTACTATTTAACCTGAGCGTCGAGGGTAGGGAAAACATTCCGGACCAAGTGGACGACCTGGTAATTACTTCTACGCACTCCAGCTACTGGGACCCCCCGCTGATAGGGATAACTTTCGCTCCTCAACACCAGATCCACTTCATCGCCCGGCAGGGTCTGTTGAAAAATCCCCTGTTTTCGTTCCCGGTTAGGACCTTTTCAACCACTATTGACAGGGACCATTTTGGAAAGAAGGACTTGATCAAGATGCTGAGAGCCTTCAAGCAGGAGGGTTTGATCTGTATCTTCCCCGAAGGAACCACCGAGGAGGCCCCGCCAAAAAGTGGAACCGTCAGGTTAGCCCGGAAGACCGACAGGAAATTCCTCCCCCTGAAACTTGAGTTCGAGAGGAGTCCACTCGAGTTCCCCTTTTTCTTCGCACCGGCCAGGATGATCATTGGGAAGCCGATCGATTTCCGTACTTTGCAAGGGGACTCGGGGGGAGGGGAAAAAGGGGCGGATGACGAAAACTCCATCGACTACCAGGACCTCAGTTTCAGGCTGATGCAGCGTATCCGCCAGCTTTAACCGGGTTTCACGGCGGAGTCCATATCGGCCCTTACCCTGAAGTCGACCAGTTTGAAACCACAATTTTATCCCATCTTCACTGTTGATTCAAAGTAAAGGAGGAGTTATCATATTATCACTTATCAAAGTCGGTAAGGCAGCACTTAAGGGCAGGACTTAGTCCAAGAAAGCCCTATCAAAACTTAAATCAATAGGTGGTCGTTTGATGGAAGAAAAAATCAAGATGGAAGAAGCGTTTGACGAAACTGACGTAAGGACCTACAGCAGGGGCGACACTATTAACGGTAGTGTCGTGCAAATCGAGGAGAAAGATATTCTGGTAGACATCGGCTATAAGTCCGAAGGGATATTGCCCAAAACAGAACTTTCTCCTTTCAGGGAAAAGGAAGAGATAGAACCGGACGAAGAGGTCGAAGTCCTGGTTACCTATATTGACGAGGAAAAAGGGACCGTTTACGTATCGGAGAAACAAGCCGCCTACGAGAGAAAGATCGGGGAACTGGAAGAGGCCTTCAAGAACGACGAGACCATTACGGGAACCATTACCGAGGAAGTGAAGAGCGCCGGTTATCATGTGAACGTCGACGGCATCCAGGCTTTTCTGCCGGGCTCACACCTCGGTTCGGATATGCCCAGCGTCATCTCCGACCTGAAAGGCCAGGAGTTAAACTTCAAGATCCTGGAGCTGAGCCGGAAAAACCGCAATATAGTGATCTCGCGCAGGGAATACCTGAACGAACAGCGGGAGAAAGAAATCGACAGGATCTTCGAGGAGCTCGAAGCCGGCGACACCCTGGAAGGGGAGATCAAGTCGGTCGTAGACTTCGGTTTGTTCGTGGACATCGGCGGATTTGAAGGATTGGTCCACCGGTCCGAAATCAGCTGGAAGGACTTGCCCGCTCCCCCCGACGAGTACGAGGAAGGAGACACCGTGGAAGTTAAGGTAATCGACCTGGACAGGGAAGAAGAAAAAATTTCCCTGTCGATCAAACGGTTGACCCCGAATCCGTGGGAAGGCGTGTCGGAGAGATACCCGGTTGGCGAAATTGTTGAGGGAGAGGTAGTCTCCATTACTGATTTCGGGGCATTTATCGAGCTCGAAGAGGACGTCGAAGGACTCATTCACATCTCCGAACTCTCCTGGGGTTACCCCGAAGATCCCCACGAAGTGGTCGAAGAAGATGAAACCGTCCAGGCGGAGGTCCTGGAAGTCGACGAGGAAGAACAGAGAATAAGTCTTTCCGCAAGAAAAGCCCAAGAGGATCCCTGGGAAAAGATCGAAGAAGAGTACGATCCGGGTACGGAGGTTACCGGGAAAGTTACCAAGGTAACTGACTTCGGCGCATTCGTCCAGCTCGAGGAGGGCGTAGAAGGTCTGGTCCACGTCTCCGAATTATCCTGGGACCACGTTAATCATCCGAGCGATATGCTCTCCGAAGGAGACACGGTGACCACCCAGGTACTGGAGGTCGACAAACAGGACAGAAGGATCAGCCTGAGCATCAAACAGGCTCAAAAGGACCCCTGGCACGAATTTCAGGACCTCTACTCGGTCGGCTCAAAGGTTAAAGGTGAAATCTCCGAACTCAAGGACTTCGGAGCGTTTATCCAAATCACCGACGACGTAGAGGGACTGATTCACGTATCCGAGATTTCCACGGAAAAAGTCTCAACTCCGGAGGACGTTCTTGAGGTCGGTGAAACGGTCGAGGCCAAGATCATCGGGATAAACGACGAAAAAAGACAGGTTCGACTCTCCATTAGAATCCTCCAGGAGGAAGAAGAAGGAAGTTCCGCGGGAACAGGGGATTCAGAAGAGAGCGAAAACGATCACGAAACGATCTCCATGAGGGAACACCTAGAAGAAAAAGGTTTTTAACGCCGAATGTCCGGTACCCCACTCCTCCTCTCGGCATCCGCTCTCACGTCCTACGTCATCGGGGCTATACCTTTTAGCTACTTAATACCCAGAGTCTTTCTCGGGGTTGACGTGAGAGAGCACGGCTCCGGTAATCCCGGGGCCTCGAACGTCTCCCGGGTCTGCGGGAAAGGTTACGGTTTAGCTGCCCTGATCCTAGACGTGGGCAAGGGTATAGGAGCTGTCTATCTCGCCCAGAAGCTGGGGGCCCCGTCCGTAATGGGTTTCCTGGCCGTACTGGGCCACGTGGCCAATCCCTTTTTCCTCTTCTCGGGAGGTGGTAAGGGAGTAGCCACTTCACTCGGAGTCATCAGTTACCTCTCCTGGCCCGCCGGGCTGACCTTCGTCTTAATCTGGGTCCTGCTTTTCTCAAAATGGAATATAGCCGGACTGAGCTCCCTGGTTGCCATTTCCTCGACGCCGGTGGTATTCTACTTTTTACATGCGCCATCCTCGCTATTCTGGGCCTCTCTGGCCTTGCTTGGCTTAATCTATTTCACCCACAGGAACAATATCAAAAGGCTAGTAAGAGGAGAAGAGCGAAAGGTATAACCAACCCCCACGCCTTTACGGACCTTTGGGAGAAGACAGG